>NZ_CAPF01000001.1:0-25481 GCF_000321165.1 Enorma timonensis | reverse complement strand
GACGCCGCCGACGCCGCCTCCGCGGCCTACGGCATCTCCGGCACCGCGCGCTACCTCGAGGCGACGAACTCCCTCGCCCGCGACGCCGAGCGCGCGGCGCGCGACCTGGGCGTCGAGCTGCCGAACGCCAAGCGCGCTGGCCGCATCATGATGCTCGCGACGCTCCTCGCGCTCGCCCTCGTCTACGGCGCCCACTTCATCGCGCGCACCGCATCCATGCGCGCCGATTCCCAGGTAGCGGCGGAGACCATCTCCGCAATCACCGACGCGTTCGAGCACCGGGGGTACTACGTCATCGGCGACGACCCCACGGAAGCCTACGACCGGGACGGCTACAGCGTGAACGCGCACCTCTCCGATTCGGGCGACGACACCACCTTCGTCTCGCTCGACGTCGACAACGACGGCGTGGTGACCGAGGTCTCCTACAAGCTCCAGGTCGACCCCGCGCGCTCGCTCGACGAGAACCTCGCGCGCGCCGAGGAACGGCTCGCCGAGCTGCACGCCGTCGTCGAGGGGCTCGATGTCCCCGTCGCCGCGCCCGGGCTGCTTTCGTACGGCACGCTGCCGGACGCCTTCGGCGAGGCGTTCCGCGCCGGCACGCTCTACGATGACATCTACCTCAACCCCGACGACCTCGGGAGCTCGGAGGGCGCCGCCATCTGGTGCAGCTTCGACACGCTCCCCGAAGAGGACTGGTTCGACGGGATGGAGCCCGATATCTGGCTCACGCTCGAAACCGACCGGTAGCCACCACGCGCCGTACAGCGCCGCCCCTTCGCGCACCGCCGCGCCGCGCTCCATGAACCGTCGCTCCGTGCCTCATGGACAAACTTGTCAACTTTGCATACGAAGCGCTTTCTCGCGTGGCCCCCATCGATAAAGTTGTCAACTTTGCACGCGAGGCACGCGTTCATGCGGCCTTCATCGATACAGTTGTCAACGTTGCACGCGAAGCGCGGGGCGAGGTGGCGCGCGGGCGGCGGGGACGATATGGCGCGGCGGCGCAAAGGGTACAATGAGGCGGTAACCAACCTGTTCGCCCGACGCGGCGCGCCGGGTGCAATCGAAAGGACTTCCATGGCTACATGCGAACATGCCGCCGCAGCGGGCGGCCAGGCCGCGCCCACGCAATTCGAGGAGAACAACCTCTCGGAGGCGAAGCGCGTCATCGCCGTGCTCTCCGGCAAGGGCGGCGTGGGCAAATCGCTCGTCACGGGCGCGCTCGCCATCGAGCTCGCGCGGCGCGGGCACACGGTCGGCATCCTCGACGCCGACATCACCGGCCCCTCCATCCCCAAGATGCTCGGCATGAGCGGGCGACGCGCCCACGGCCTGGGCAAGCTCCTGCTGCCCGAGATCTCCACCACGGGCATCAAGGTCATGTCGTCGAACCTCCTGCTCGAGCACGAGACCGACCCGGTGCTCTGGCGCGGCCCGGTCATCGCGGGCGCCATCAAGCAGTTCTGGAGCGACACCTCCTGGGGCCCCATCGACTACCTGCTCGTCGACATGCCCCCGGGCACGGGCGACGTGGCGCTCACCGTGTTCCAGTCGCTGCCCGTGGACGGCATCGTGGTGGTCACGAGCCCGCAGGACCTCGTGAGCATGATCGTCGCGAAGGCCGTGAACATGGCAGAGAAGATGCACGTGCCCATCCTCGGCCTCGTCGAGAACATGAGCTACGTGACCTGCCCGGATTGCGGCAAGAAGATCGAGGTATTCGGCCCGAGCAAGCTCGATGCGGTCGCCGACGAGTACGGCCTCAAGGTGCTCGGCCGCCTGCCCATCGACCCCGCGCTCGCGCTCGCCTGCGACGCCGGCGCGCTCGAGGAGGCGCTGCCGCAGGACTTCCTGCCCGACGCCCTCGCCGCCTGCGAGGCCGTCCCCGCGCACGAGGGCGCCGATGACGCCGGCGCCGAGGCGGACGCGGAAGGCTGATAGACCACCCTGGATACGAAGCGGAGACGATCGCCATGGCGCGCAGCGCACCGGAAACCTATGATGTGGCCGTGATCGGCGGCGGGGCGTCCGGCCTCGCGGCCGCGCTCGCCGCCGCCCGCGCGGGGGCGCGCACGGCGGTCATCGAATGCGATGTCGCCTGCGGCCTTCCCATCCTCGCCACGGGCAACGGCCGCTGCAACCTCTCCAACGAGCGGCTGCGCCCCGCCTGCTACCGCCATCCCGTCATCGCCCGCGCCGTCATGGGCGAGGAGCCCGAGGCGCGGCTCGCGGGCTGGTTCGCATCGCTCGGCATCTGGACGACGAGCGACGAGGGTCGGCTCTACCCTCTGAGCAAGCGCGCGGAATCCGTCCGCGACGCGCTCGTGGGCGCGTGCCGGCGCGTGGGCATCGCCGAGCGCTGCGGGCACCGGCTCATGCACGCCGCATGGAACCCCGCGGACGGGCTCTGGAAGCTCGAGGCGCTCGCGCCCTCCGCCCCGCTCCATGCGCCCCGGGCCCGCGACGAGCATGCGCGCCTCAGGGCGCTCCGCCGCGCGCTCTCCACGTCGCCCATGCGCACCGAGACCATCATGGCGCGCGCCGTGGTGCTCGCCCCCGGCGGCGGCTCCGAGGCGCTCTGCCAGGTCTTCAAGCTCCCCCACCTCGACGAGCAGCCCGTGCTCTGCCCCATCGCCTGCGCGCCCGCGCCCGGCGCGGACGGCCTGGGGCCAGACACCCTCGCGCGGCTCGACGGGGTGCGGGCGGATGCGCGCCTCGCGCTCGTTCGCGGCGGCACGCCGCTGTGGAGCGAGGACGGCGAGGTGCTCTTCCGCGCCTACGGGCTCTCCGGCATCGCCGCCTTCAACCTCTCGCGCCGCATCGAGCGCGACGACATCGTCGACATCGACCTCTTCCCGGCGCTCGCCGAGGACGACCTGCGCCAGCGCTTCCGCGAGCGCGCCGCGGCGGTCGGGGAGCTCGCCGACCGGGGCGCCTCCTGGTTCGACGGCATGCTCGCCCCGCAGCTCGGCCGCATCGTCGCGCTCGCCGCGAACGGCTCCTACGGCAGGGCGGCGCGCGCCGCAAAGGCGCTCGCGTTCCGCGCGCGCGGCGTGACCGAGACCCGTTCCGCCCAGGTGCGCCGGGGCGGCATCCCCTTCTCCGCCGTGGATGCCGAGACGATGCGGCTGAGCACCCCGCACGACGGCCCGCTCTTCGCCTGCGGCGAGGCGCTCGACATGGACGCCGACTGCGGCGGCTACAACCTCGCCTGGGCGTGGCTCTCGGGCATGCGCGCCGGCACGGCCGCTGCGCGCGCGATCGGCGGGTGAGCGCGCCATGATCGAGATTTCGGATATCCGCGCCACGCTCGCCCAGGGTGCGACCGAGCAGCGCTGCCTCGCGGTGGGGCTCGCGTACGTCATCAAGACGCTCGGCTGCCTCCCCCACCTCATCGAGCACATCGAGCTGCGCAAGCGCTCCATCGACGCGCGCCGCAAGAGCGACGTGCACCTCGTCCTCACCGTCCGCGTCACCTTCCATGCGCACGTCGACGAGAACGGGCTCATCGCGCGGGTACCGGAGCGCGAGCGGAAACACGTGCGCATCGTGGCCGAGGAACCGCCGCACACGCCGCTCATCCTCGCGAAGCCGCCCGCGCCGCGGCCCGTCGTCGTGGGTGCGGGCTGTGCCGGCCTCTTCGCCGCGCTCGCCCTCGCCGAGGCGGGCGCCGAGCCGCTCCTCATCGAGCGCGGTGACGACGCGCGCCGCAGGACGCAAGCCATCGAGGAGTTCCACCGCACCGCCGAGCTCGACCCCGAGAGCAACATCCAGTTCGGCCTGGGCGGCGCGGGCACCTTCTCGGACGGCAAGCTCACCACGGGCACGAAGAACCCCGCGCACCGCCGCATCCTCGAGGCGCTTGTCGCCGCCGGGGCGCCGCGCGACATCCTCTGGGACGCCAAGCCGCATGTGGGGTCGGACGTGCTGCCCGTCGTCGTGGAGAACCTCGTTGCCCGCATCCGCGAACTGGGCGGCGAGGTGCGGTTCCGCGCGCGCATGGTGGATATCGAGCGCGCGCAGGGGCAGGCAGGCGGCGTGCGCGCCCTCCAGGTCGAGACACGGGACGTTGCGGGCGCCGTGCGCACGGAGCGCATCACCTGCACCGCGCTCGTCCTCGCCTGCGGCCACTCCGCGCGAGACGTGTTCGAGCTCCTTGAGCGGCGCGGCTTTACGCTCGCGCGCAAGACGTTCGCCATGGGCGTGCGCATCGAGCACCTCCAGGCGGCGATCGACCGCGCGCAGTACGGCCGCTTCGCCGGGAACCCAGCGCTCGGCGCCGCCCCCTATAAGCTCGTCGCCCACCCGCGCGGCGGCCGCAGCCTCTTCACCTTCTGCATGTGCCCGGGCGGCGAGGTGGTCGCCGCCGCCTCGGAGCCCGGCGGCGTCGTCACCAACGGCGCGAGCCTGCGCGCCCGTGCGGGCGCCAACGCGAACTCCGCGCTCCTCGTGAACGTGACGCCCGACGACCTCCCCGGCTCCGATCCGCTCGCGGGCGTGGAGCTGCAGCGCCGCTGTGAGCAGCGCGCCTTCGAGCTCGGCGGGGGGAGCTACCGCGCGCCCGCGCAGCTCGTGGGCGACTTCCTTGCCGGCGTCCCGAGCTCGTGCGGCGGCCGCGTGGAGCCCACCTATCCGCTCGGCGTCACCTGGGGCGCGCTCGACGACGCGCTGCCCCCGTATATCACGGAGACGCTTCGCGCCGGGATCCCCGTGCTCGGACGCAAGCTCGAGGGCTTCGATGCGGCGGACGCCGTGCTCACCGGCGTGGAATCGCGCTCGAGCGCGCCCGTAACCGTCGTGCGCGGCCGCGATTGCCAGGCGCTCGACGCCGCCGGCCTCTTCCCCTGCGGGGAGGGCGCGGGCTACGCGGGCGGCATCATGAGCGCCGCCGCCGACGGCCTCCGCTGCGCCGACGCGGTCTTGAACACGCTCAAGTAAAAATACCCCAGGGGTTTTTCTACATCCGCGGCAACAAGGCGCCGGCCTCGTTGCGAGGAGAAGCGAGAGGATGTAGAAAAACCCCTGGGGTATTTTTACATTTTGCGCCAAAACCTCGGTGTCGTTGACCAATCGTCAAACATGGATAAAGCGTGACGCGGCGCGCATATTTCGACGCGCGGGGCATCGTCGCCCGCGCGCTTTGCTAGCGTATGGGTGGTTGACGTTTATTAATAAATCGTCAATAAGATGACGCGCTGCCGTACGGTATGCGCCGAAACGACACCCCGAGCGAGGCTCACATGGCTTTCCACATCATCGGGACGGGTTCGGCCCTCCCCGAGCAGCGCATAACGAACGACGACCTCTCGCGGTTCCTCGATACCACGGACGAGTGGATCTTCTCGCGAACCGGCATCCGGGAGCGCCGCGTATGCACCCATGAGACCCTCGATGACCTCGCCGTCGCCGCGAGCGAGCGCGCTCTCGCCGCCGCGGGGCTCGCCGCGACCGACCTCGACCTCATCGTATGCGCCACCACCTCGGGCGACCACCTCATGCCCGCCGAGGCCTGCGCGGTCGCCGAGCGTATCGGCGCCTCTTGCCCGGCCTTCGACGTGTCGGCCGCGTGCGCGGGCTTCGTCTTCGCCCTCGACGTCGTCGACGGCTTCCTCGCCCGCGGCCGCGCCCGGCGCGCGCTCATCGTGGCGGCGGAGCAGATGTCGCGACTCCTCGACTGGAGCGACCGCGCCACATGCGTGCTCTTCGGCGACGGCGCCGCCGCGTGCGTCGTCGAGGCGGGCGGGGCGAGTCCGCTTGCCATCGAGCTCTCGACCACGCCCGACACCGACGCGCTCTCCGTACCCGGCATCGCCGGGACCTCGCCGTTCGCCGCGGCGACGCCCGTCCCGAGCGCGCTCGCGATGAAGGGCCAGCGCGTCTTCAAATTCGGCGTCCAAGCCATCTGCGACGCCGTGCACGGCCTGTGCGCCGAGGCCGGTATCGGGGCCGCGGACATCGACCACTTCATCTTCCACCAGGCCAACGACCGCATCCTCACCGCCGCCGCCCAGCGGCTCGGCATCGAGGACGACCGCGTGGCCCGCACGCTGCACGCGACGGGCAACATCTCGAGCGCCTGCATCCCCTACACCCTCGACGCGCTCGCGCGCGGCGGACGGCTCCACCCCAGCGAGCTCATCGCGCTCGTGGGCTTCGGGGCCGGCCTCGACGTGGGCTCGTGCCTCATCCGCTGGGAATAGCCCGGCCATCACCCCGCCCCCTTCGCGCATTCCGCGCGAGGACGATAGCAAAAGGAGAACCATCATGGCAGACACCACCTTCGACCGCATCTGCGCCATCATCCGCGACAACGGCGGCACCGGCGCCGAGCTCACGCCCGAGACCAAGCTCGCGGACGCCGGCCTGGACAGCCTCGCCACCGTCGAGGCCGTCATCGCCTGCGAGGACGAGTTCGGCATCGAGATCGAAACCGATTCCAACCCCGAGACCGTGGGCGAACTCGTCGAGCTCATCGAATCCCTCATGGAGAACTAGCATGCTGCGCTCACCCATCTGCGAGGCCCTGGGCACCGAGAAGCCCATCTTCCAGGGAGGCATGGCGTGGATCGCCGACGCCTCGCTCGCGTCCGCCGTATCCGAGGCCGGCGGCCTCGGCATCATCGCGGCGATGAACGCGGACGCCGCATGGCTCCGTTCCGAGATCCGCGCCCTGCGCGAGCGCACGGACAAGCCCTTCGGCGTGAACGTGATGCTCATGAGCCCGTTCGCCGACGAGGTCGCGCAGGTCGTCATCGACGAGCACGTCCCCGTGGTCGTGACGGGCGCCGGCAACCCGGTGCGGTTCATGAAGGCCTGGAACGAGGCCGGAATCAAGGTCATCCCGGTCGTCGCCTCCGTCGGGCTCGCGCGCATCGTCGAGCGCGCCGGCGCCGCGGCCGTGATCGCCGAGGGCGGCGAGAGCGGCGGGCATGTGGGCGACGCCACCACGATGGCGCTCGTCCCGCAGGTCGCCGACGCGGTGAAGATCCCCGTCATCGCCGCGGGCGGCATCGCCGACGGCCGCGGCATGGCGGCGGCGCTCATGCTCGGCGCCTGCGGCGTCCAGGTGGGGACGCGCTTCCTCGTGGCCGATGAGTGCGCGGTGTCCGAGGAGTACAAGGAGCGCGTGCTCAAGGCGAAGGACATCTCCACCCTCGTCACCGGCCGCCGCACCGGACATGCCGTGCGCTGCCTCAAGACGCCATTCACCAACGCGTTCGCGCAGCGCGAGAACGAGGGGGCGCCCATCGAGGAGCTCGAGCAGATGGGCGCCGGCGCCCTGCGCAAGGCCGCGAAGGACGGCAACTACGAGGAGGGCTCGTTCATGTGCGGGCAGGTCGCCGGCCTCGTCCGCGAGCGCCAGAGCGCCCGCGCGATCGTCGAGGACATCGTGGGCGGCGCGGAAGAGCTCCTCAAGGGGGCGGCGGCATGGGTGGCGTAGCCTTCCTCTTCGCCGGCCAGGGCGCCCAGCACCCCGGCATGGGCGCCTCGCTCGCCGAGCGCGAGCCCGCGGCGCGCGCCGTCTTCGACGCGGCGGACGCCGTCCGTCCCGGCACGAGCGCGCAGTGCTTCGCCGGCACCCAGGAGGAACTCGATGAGACGGCGACGACGCAGCCGTGCGTCTTCGCCTGCGACCTCGCCTGCGCGCAGGCGCTCGAGGCGCACGGGCTTACCCCCGATGCCGTGGCGGGCTTCTCGCTCGGCGAGGTCGCCGCCCTCACCTTCGCGGGCGCCCTCGACGATGCGGCCGGCTTCGAGCTCGTATGCCACCGCGCCGCGTTCATGGCCGCAGCGGCGGCGGAGCATCCCGGCGCCATGCGCGCCGTGCTCAAGCTCGACGCCGCAACGGTCGAGGCCCTCGCGCGCGAGGCGGGGAACGCCTGGCCGGTGAACTACAACAGCCCCCAGCAGACCGTCGTCGCAGGCGCCCCCGAGGCGCTCGACGAGCTCGACGGGCTCGTGCGCGCCGCCGGCGGGCGCAGCATGCCCGTCGCGGTGTCCGGCGCCTTCCACAGCCCCTACATGGCGGATGCGACCAAGGCGCTCGCCGCCTACCTCGCGGACGGCCACGGCCTCGCCGCGCCGCGCATCCCCGTCATCGCGAACCGCACCGCCGAACCCTATCCCGAAGGCGACGGGGCGAACGCCGGGGCTGCCCGCGCTGAGCTCCTCGCGAGCCAGGCGTCGAACCCCGTGCGATGGGTGCGCACGCTCGAAGCGCTCTCGTCCCGCGGGATCGACACGTTCATCGAGGTCGGTCCGGGAAAGACCCTCACCGGCCTCGTGAAGCGCACGCTCAAGGGCGCGACCGCCCTGCCCTGCGAGACGCCCGAGCAGCTCGATGCCGTGCTCACCGCCTGCCGTGGCGCGGGCGACCCGGCGGAATAGGAGGACATCATGGCAACCGACACCGAACGGCGCTGCGCGCTCGTCACCGGAGGCTCGCGCGGCATCGGCCGCGCCATCTGCCTCGCGCTCGCGCAGGCGGGCTTCGACCTCGCGATCGTCTACGCCGGCAACGACGAGGCCGCGCGCGAGACCGCCGCGCGCGCCGAGGAGCTCGGCGCCACCGCCCGCACCTATCGCTGCGACGTGGCGGACGCCGACGCTGCCGCCGCCTGCGCCGCGCAGGCGCTCGCCGATTTCGGCGGCATCTGGGCGCTCGTGAATAACGCGGGCGTCACGCGCGACGCGCTCCTCGCGCGCATGAGCGAGGAGGACTTCGACCGCGTGATCGACGTGAACCTCAAGGGCGCCTACCACATGACGCGCGCCCTCGTGCGCCCGTTCATGCGCCAGCGCGGCGGCCGCATCGTGAACATGAGCTCCGTCGTGGCGCTCGCGGGCAACGCCGGCCAGGTGAACTACGCAGCCTCGAAGGCGGGGATCATCGGCCTCACGAAGGCATGCGCCCGCGAGCTCGCGGGCCGCGGCGTCACCGTGAACGCCGTCGCCCCCGGCTTCATCGAGACCGATATGACCGCGGCGCTCGCCGATACGGTGCGCGAGCGCACCGAGCAGCAGATCCCCCTCGGCAGGTTCGGCCGCGCCGACGAGGTGGCCGCGCTCGTCGCCTTCCTCGCCAGCGACGCGGCCGCCTACATAACCGGCGAGGTCATCCGCATCGACGGCGGCATGGCGATGTGATGCCGCCCGCACGCGAAGCCGCGAGATCGGGCGCCATCGACGCGCCGCGAGCGCCAGGCACAGATAGAAGGAGAAGCACCATGGAACGCAGGGTCGTCATCACCGGCATGGGGGCGGTCACGCCCGTCGGCCTCACCGCCCCAGAGACCTGGCACGCGCTCGTCAACGGCACGAGCGGCATCGCCACCATCGCGAACATCCCCACCGACGGGCTCAAGGTCACCGTCGCCGCCGAGGTCAAGGGCTTCGACGGCCGGGAGCGACTCGGGGAGGACGTGCGCCACAAGGACCTCAACGTGCAGTACGCGCTCGCCGCATCGGATGAGGCGATGGCGGGATCCGGCCTGGCCGAGGCCGAGAACTTCGACCCCGACCGCGTGGGCGTGTACGTGGGCTCCGGCATCGGGGGCATGGCATCCTACACCGCCGCCGTCGACACCATGCGCGAGCGCGGCTTCCGGCGCTGCCCGCCGTTCATGATCCCTATGATGATCGCGAACATGGCCGCGGGCGAGGTCTCCATCCGGCACCGCCTCACCGGCCCCACGCTGCCCGTCGTCACCGCCTGCGCCACCTCGGCGCACACGGTGGGCGAGGCCTTCCATGCCATCAAGCACGGCTACGCGGACGCGATCCTGGCCGGCGGCGCCGAGGCCTGCATCGTGCCCGAGGCCATCGCGGGCTTCACGAACTGCAAGGCGCTCACACGCAACCCCGACCCCGCGACCGCCTGCCGCCCCTTCGACAAGAACCGCGACGGCTTCGTGATGGGCGAGGGCGCCTGCATCCTCGTCCTCGAGGAGCTCGAGCACGCGCGCGAGCGCAGCGCGCGCATCCTGTGCGAGATCGCCGGCTACGGCAACACCGCCGACGCCTACCACATCACGAGCCCCGCGCCGGACGCCCAGGGCATCACGCGGGCGATCCGCGCGGCCGTCGAGGAGGCCGGGCTCGACGTGCGCGACGGCCTCTACATCAACGCCCACGGCACCTCCACCAAGCTGAACGACGCCTCCGAGACGCTCGGCATCAAGCAGGCGCTCGGCGAGGAGGCGGCGCGCGCCGCGCACATCTCGTCCACGAAATCCATGACCGGGCACATGCTCGGCGCGACCGGCGCCCTCGAGGCCGCCGTATGCGCGCTGGCGATCGAGCACGGCGTCATCCCGCCCACCATGGGCTACGCCGAGCCCGACCCTGCCTGCGATCTCGACTACACGCCCAACCGCGCCGTCGCCGCACCGGTGCGGTGCGCGCTCTCGACGAACCTCGGGTTCGGCGGACACAACGCGGCGCTGGCATTCAAGGTTTACGAGGAGTAAGGATGAAGATCGATTCCCAGAAGCTCAACGAGGTCGCCGCCCTCATGGAGGACCACGGCCTCACGCGCGTGCGCCTCTCGGAGCAGGACGGCCGCGTCATCGAGCTCGAGCGCACGCCGGCGCCCGTCGTCGCAGCCGCACCGCTTCCCACCGTCGAGGCCGCTCCCGCCGCCGTCGCGGCAGCTACCCCGGGTCCGGCAGCGCCCGCGCCCGCCGAGGCGGCCGCCCCAGCCGCGGACGACACCGGTGCCGATGCGGGGACCGTCGCCGTCACGGCGCCCATGGTCGGCGTGTTCTATGCCGCGCCCTCGCCCGACGCCGACCCCTTCGTGCACGTGGGCGCGCACGTGCACGCGGGCGACACCCTCTGCATCATCGAGGCCATGAAGCTCATGAACGAGGTCGTAGCCGACATCGATGGCACCGTCGTCGCCATCGAGGTTGCCGACGGTGCGCTCGTGGAGTACGGCGCGCGCATCATGTCCATCGAACCCGACGAACCCGCGAAGGAGGCTGGTGCGCGATGAAGCGACCCGAGCTCGAGAAGATCCTCCCCCATCGCGCGCCCATGCTGCTGCTCGACGAGGCGGAGGTCGTGGACGGCGAGGCGCATGGCCGCACCCGCATCACCGGCGACGAGTTCTTCGTGCAGGGGCACTTCCCCGGAAACCCCGTCGTTCCCGGCGTGATCCTCTGCGAGATGCTCGCTCAGAACTGCTGCGTGCTCATGGGCGAGGAGCTCGCCGGCACGGGGGACGTGACCCCCTTGTACACGAGCCTCGACAAGGTGCGCTTCAAGCATCCCGTCCGCCCCGGCGACACCGTGGAGCTCGTCTGCACGATCACGCGGCACCGCGGCCCCTTCTACTTCGCGCACGGCGAGGCGCGGGTCGCCGGCGAGCTCTGCTGCGTCGCCGGCATGTCGTTCGCGCTCATGCCCAGCGGCGAAGCGGCGCGCTAGCGGGCCCTGCGGCGCCCGATGCAGCCGCGACGCACCGTTTTTCCCTCCCCGCCGTCTAGTTCTGGTGGTCACGTTCAGATATGCACGATGTCCGGGGCGCACGGGGCGCTCAAAAGGGCTTTGTCATGGGAGGCGACCCGTACCGCATGGAGCAATCCTGGGGTTTTGTCGCTTGCCAGGCCGCGGGGGCGGCACATCGCGGCTTCCCGGCGCGCCCCAATCGCGCATATCTGAACTTGACCACCACGTTGGAGGCTTCCCATGTTCAAAAAGATCCTCATCGCCAACCGCGGCGAGATCGCGGTGCGCGTCATCCGCGCCTGCAAGGAGATGGGCGTCCAGACCGTGGCCGTCTATTCGACCGCGGACGCCGAAGCGCTCCATGTCAAGCTCGCCGACGAGGCCTACTGCATCGGCGGGCCGCGGCCGCAGGATAGCTACCTCAACGGGGACGCCATCCTCACGGTCGCCGCCGCGAGCGGCGCCACCGCCATCCATCCCGGCTACGGCTTCCTATCCGAGAACGCCGCGTTCGCACGCCAGTGCCGCGAATGCGGCGTGGTGTTCGTCGGACCCGCGCCCGAGGTGATCGAGCGCATGGGCGACAAGGACGCCGCGCGCCGCACCGCACGCGCGGCCGGCGTGCCCGTCGTGCCCGGCTGCGACCTGCTCGAGAGCGCCGAGGCGGCCGAGGCGGAAGCCGCGCGCATCGGCTGTCCCGTGCTCATCAAGGCGCGCTCGGGCGGCGGCGGGCGCGGCATCCGCAAGGTCGAGCGCCTCGCGGACGTCGGCCGCGCCTTCACCGAGGCGCGCGCCGAGGCCGAGGCCGCCTTCGGCGACGGCGCATGCTATATGGAGAAGTTCGTGGCACCCGCCCACCATGTGGAGGTGCAGGTGCTCGCCGATGCGCACGGCAACGTCGTCACCCTCGGTGAGCGCGAATGCTCCGTGCAGCGCCGCAACCAGAAGCTCTTGGAGGAGAGCCCCGCCCCCTGCCTGGACGGTCGCGACGACGTGCGCGAGCGCATGTACGAGGCGGCGCGCAGCCTGGCACGTGCCGTGGGCTATGAGGGTGCGGGCACCATCGAGTACCTCTACACCGACGACGGCCAGTTCTACTTCATGGAGATGAACACGCGCCTGCAGGTCGAGCACCCCGTCACCGAGTTCGTGACCGACATCGACCTCGTCAAATGGCAGCTGCGCATCGCCGCGGGCGTCGCGTTCCCCTACACCCAAGACGAGCTCGCGCCCGCCAAGCGCGCCCACGCCATCGAGTGCCGCATCAACGCCGAGGGGCCGGGGCCGGACTACCTCCCCTCGTGCGGCACCGTCGAGAACCTCCATGTGCCGGGCGGGCCATGGGTGCGCTTCGATTCCGCGCTCTACCCCGGCGCCCTCGTGCCGCCCTACTACGACTCCATGCTCGGCAAGCTCATCGTGCGCGCCGGCACCCGCGAGGAAGCCGTGCGCAAGATGCGCTCCGCCCTCACCGAGCTCGAGGTCGACGGCGTTCAGGAGAACAGCGACCTGCAGCTCGACATCCTCGCGAACCCGGAGTTCCTTTCCGGCATCTACCACACGAACCTGATGGAGCACCTCTATGAAAGCTAAGCAGAAGGGCATCAACAAGCTCGAGGGCCCCGTGACCGATGTACCCATCGAGCTCCCGGAGCGCCGCGCATACGTTAAGTGCCCGGGCTGCCGGCGCGTCATCGACCAGGAGCTGCTCGCGCGCAACCTCGACGTCTGCCCCCGCTGCGGGCACCACCTGCGCCTGGGCGCACGCGCGCGCCTTGCAATGACCCTCGACGACGGCAGCTTCGAGGAATGGGATGCCGAGCTCTCCGTGCAGGATGCGCCCGCCGGCCGCGAGGCGCTCTCCTTCCCCGGCTACGCCGAGAAGCTCGAGCGCTCGCAGCGCGCCTGCGGCAGCAAGGACGCCGTGCTCTGCGGACGCGCCACCATCGGCGGGGAGCCCTGCGCCGTCTTCATCATGGACGGCGATTTCATGATGGGCTCGATGGGCTCCGTCGTGGGGGAGAAGATCTGCCGCACCTTCGAGCGGGCGATCGAGCTCCGGCTTCCGGTCGTGGGCATCACCGTCTCGGGCGGCGCGCGCATGCAGGAGGGCACGACCTCGCTCATGCAGATGGCGAAGGTCTCGAGCGCCCGCGCCCGCCTCGCCCGCGCCGGCCTTCCCTACCTCGCCCTGCTCACCGACCCCACCACGGGAGGCGTCACCGCGAGCTTCGCCATGGAGGGCGACGTGATCCTCGCCGAGCCGGGCGCGCTTATCGCCTTCGCCGGCCCGCGCGTGGTGGAGCAGACCACCCATAAGCGCCTGCCTGCGGGCTTCCAACGCGCCGAGTTCTTGCTCGAACACGGCTTCCTCGACCTCATCGTCGAGCGCGCGGACGTCCCCGCGACCCTGGCCGAGCTCCTCGCCCTCCACGCCGGCCGCATCCCGTCGGCCTCCGCGCCGCATGCGCTTCTGGAGCAGCATGGGCCGCACATGCTCCTCAAGAAGATCGGCCGACGCCGCAAGCAGGGGAAGCCCGAGCCGCCGAGCGCCTACGAGATCGTGCAGGCGGCGCGCTCTGTGGAGCATCCCACCGTGCTCGAGCTCATCGAGCTCGGCTTCGACGGCTTCATCGAGCTCCACGGCGACCGCTCCTTCGGTGACGACACCGCCATCGTGGGCGGTATCGCTTGGGTGGGCGACCAGGTGCTCACCGTCATCGGCACCGAGCGCGGCCGTTCCACGAAGGAGCGCGTGGCGCGCAACTTCGGCTCCGCGCATCCGGAGGGCTACCGCAAGGCGCGGCGCCTCATGCAGCAGGCCGAGCGCTTCGGCAGGCCCGTCCTCTGCCTCGTCGATACCGCGGGCGCGTACTGCGGCATCGGTGCGGAGGAGCGCGGTCAGGGCGAGGCCATCGCGTCGAACCTCGTGACCATGGCCGAGCTCAAGACGCCGCTCGTGAGCATTATCACCGGCGAGGGCGGAAGTGGCGGCGCGCTCGCGCTCGCAGGGGGCGACCGCGTCTACATGCTCGACCATGCCGCCTATTCCGTCGTGAGCCCCGAGGGCTGCGCCTCGATCCTGTGGAAATCCACCGACCGCGCGGCGGACGCAGCCGAATACCTCGGCCTCACCGCCCCGCGCCTCACCGAACTCGGCATCGCGGACGGCACCATCGATGATGCGTGCAGCCACGAGGAGCTTGCCCGGCGCATCCTGGCGCGCGCTCTGGACGCCTTCGCCGAGCTCGCCGCCCTCGATACGGAGGAGCTCCTCACGCGCCGCTACGCCCGCTTCCGCGCGTTCTAACCCGCCGGGCGAGAACGAAGCCGGCGCGCCCGTCCAGTCATGTGAAATTACCCCAGGGTTTTAACATCAGCGAAGATGGTTTATCGCTCGATAGGCCATCTTCGCACGAGCGTGCGGAACTTGTCATAGAAGTCCTGCAGTCGGGCAATTACGCGCGAGCGCTTCTCGCTGTAGGCATTCCCTTTGGCGAAGCGAGACATCTTGGGCAGGCACGCCTGCACCATGGTTCCACTCTCCGGCACACCGCCGGCCTCGAATGCATAGGAGATGACGTCGCGGACCTTCTCTGGGTCAAGGTTCTCCTCAGAGACGATCGAGTCGAGCTCGCGCGTCATCTCATGATCGACATGCGCCGCCCATTCGGCATCGACGCGAGCGCGGCGCTCCTCCTCGGTGCCCTCTTCGGCCTCGGCGGCGTGTCCATCAGCAAGACCCATGCGCTCCAAGAACGCCTCGATGAGCTCTGCTTTATCGCGAAGCTGCGGACTCGTCCAAATCGCGCGGTAAATCTTATCGAGCGCGATCTTGTCTTCCCCATTACCGCCGCGCGCCTTCGCAACGAGCCCAAGGATGTAGTCGATATCCACTTCGACCTGCCGTATGAGCTCGATCTCGAACGCAAGGTCATCGACGATATCGACCGCATCCGCCTTCGCGCGACGACGATACTCGTCAGCGACGTCGAGGTACGTGCTCTGCCAATCCTGCAGCTTAAGCGCAGAAAGCGGGTCGTCGGCGGCAAATTCATCAAACACGCTCAGCACGTTGCGCAGGCGTAGGAGCGCACCGAAAGCCCCAACGAACGCCTTCTCCGCCGCCTCGCCCACAAGCTCGAGCTTGCCGTCCGCGCCTATGAACCTCGTTTGGATCTCGTCGAGGGTGCTCAGATAGTCCGACATGTACTCGGCATACGATTTGAGAATCACGATGCCGCCCGCCGCCTCATCGCCGAAAAGCTCGAGCGCTTCGTCTACCCGATGCGAAAGGTCGCGGAAACAAACGATGTTGCCGAATGACTTGACCGAATCGAGGATGCGGTTCGTGCGGCTGAACGCCTGGAGCAAGCCGTGCATCTTGAGGTTCTTATCGACCCAGAGCGTATTCAATGTAGGCGAATCGAAGCCGGTGAGGAACATGTCCACCACGATGAGCATATCGAGTTCGCGCTTCTTAAGGCGCTGCGAGACATCCTTGTAATAGCTCTGGAACTTAGCCCCGTCCGTAGAGAAGGACATGTTGAACATGGCGTTGTAGTCCTCGATCGCGAGCTCAAGCGCCTCGCGATCACTTGCATCGAGCTGAGCGGTCTCCATAGATTCGTCGGCGATGATACCGGTAGCGAGATCATCCCCGTTCGGCGCGTAGCTGTAGATCATGGCGATCTTAAGCGGCTTGCCCTTGAGCTCGCCGCGCGTTTGCTGAATCTGTTTAAAAGCGGCGTAGTAGCGCTTCGCGGCGGGAATGGATTCCGTTGCGAGAATCGAGGTGAAGCCCGTCCCGTCGCTTTTTCGCTTCGTATGCTGCGCATAGTGGTCGATGATGTACTCGGCGTTGTTGATGATGCGCGCGAACGAGATGAGCGCGCCCTCGCGGTCAATCGCCTCGACCTGCTGGCCGTCGTCCCCGTGCGCCGATTTCATAGTGGATAGATAGCTCACGCGGAACGGCAGCACGTTGCCGTCGTCGATGGCGTTCACGATGGTGTAGGAGTGGAGGCGGTCGCCGAACGCCTGCTCGGTGGTGCGCAGCGTGGGGTCTCCGCTCATGCTGGCGTTCTTCGCGAAGATGGGCGTACCGGTGAAGCCGAACAGGTGGTAGTTCTTGAACTTCTTGACGATGTCCTTGTGCATCTTGCCGAACTGGCTGCGGTGGCACTCGTCGAAGATGAAGACGACGTGCTTGTCGTAGATGGGGTGCTTGGCACTCTTCTCGATGAGCACGGAGAGCTTCTGGATGGTGGTCACGCAGATGCGCTTCGTGTCGTCGCACAGGTTGGCGTCGAGGGCGCGCGTATCCGCGGACCCGTTCACCGCATCCTTCTGGAAGCGATTGTACTCCTTCATGGTCTGGTAGTCGAGATCCTTGCGATCCACGACGAACATGACCTTATCGATGCCCTCCATGCGGCTCGCGAGCTGGGCGCACTTGAACGAGATGAGCGTCTTGCCCGAGCCCGTGGTGTGCCAGACGTAGCCGCCGGCATCGATGGTGCCGAGGCGGCGGCGGTCGAGCTCGGAGACGAGGATGCGGTTGAGTATCCGCTCCGTAGCGCAGATCTGGTACGGGCGCATGACGAGCAGCTTCGGCTCGTCTTCGGCGGTGAGCACGCAGTAGTGCGTGAGGACCATGAGCAGCGTGCCGCGCGAGAGGAACGTCCGCGCGAACCCCTCAAGGTCGGCGATGCGGCGGTTCTTCGAGTCTGTCCACCAGCTCGTGAATTCGAACGAAGACGCACCCTTGCGCCCCGCCTTGGGGTGTGTATGATCCCAACGCACGGTATTGCCGTAGTACTTCGTGCTCGTACCGTTGGAGATGACGAAGACCTGGACGAATTCGAAGAGCCCCGAACCCGACCAGAAGCTTTCGCGCTGGTAGCGCTCAATCTGGTTGAACGCCTCGCGCAGGCGCACGCCGCGCCGCTTGAGCTCGATATGCACGAGCGGAAGACCGTTCACCAAAATCGTGACATCATAGCGGTTCTTGTGAGTGCCCTCGTTCGCCTCGTACTGGTTCATGACCTGAAGGCGGTTCTTGTGGATATGGTCGCGGTCGATGAGGTAGACGTTCTTGTACGAACCATCGTCGCGTTGGAAAGCGATGACGGGGTCGTCCTGTATGCGGCGCGTCTTGTCTGTGACGGTGAGCGCGGGGTTCGTGATGTTCTCAGATGAGAAGCGCTTCCACTCGACATCGGTGAACCGAATACCGTTAAGCTCTTCAATCTTCGCCCGCAGGTTCGCTACAAGCGCCGCCTCGGAGTTCACGTTCAGCCGCTCGTAGCCCTGGCTCACGAGGATATCGATAAGCTCCTGCTCAAGCATAGCTTCAGATTGATAGGCGCCGTCGGCGGCAGGAGACACCGGTGCCTCGGCGCAAACCGTCGACTCCGGCCCTTGAAGAATGAGCCCATAGGTGAGCGCCCTCGGCGCAGCATCCTTGGCAATGGGATCGTCAACGGTCATACCCGGCTCCTACTACTCAGCGACGACCAAACAGGTCATCGTGACTACCCGTTCGCTCAAAAAGAGCCACCTCGTCGTTCTCTGCCCAAATAAGCAGCCAATCGCCGGCGTTGCACACATGGCATTCATGGTGCCCTCGCCAATTGCCCGCAAGCAAGTGCTCTCCATGCCGACGGCGCAGCTCCGCACGGCTTTCCTCGGTGTGTTCGATCACGAGGTTCATGACGTGCTTCAACTCATCGAGATTCCGCCGTTGCTTTTTCAAGCGTTTAACATCTCTGTTGAAATGCGGGGCGTAATCTGGTCTTAGCATGCTTCGTCATACTCCATGGCCTCGAACATCTCATCGATATTCGAAAACCGTGCTTTCCGCCCCTCGGAAAGGAAGGCGTCGCCCCAGGCCATGGCGTCGAGCGTTTCGCTATTCGGAGTCTCACGGTAATTCGTGAGCACGGGCAGCGTGCGCGTACGAGCCATCTGCACGCAGACCGCCCTCAGCACGCTCGAAAGGTCAAAGCCATATGCCTGCGCAACGTCCGCCGCTGCGTCTTTCGCTTCTTGATCGAGCCTGAAATTCATGATGGCAGTAGACATGTCGGCTCCCTTCTCTGTAATACATATCATACCAATTGTGACGATATGTATACACAGAATGATGGACTTTATGCCATCTTACGGGGAAAGCTCAACAGTTTGTCGCGGTAGTACTCGTACTGCTGGCGGCGCGCCTCGATCTCGGCAGGGAGGCCGTCGGTGAGCGACGTCGTAAGTGCATCGAAGCGGTCGAGGATGTTGACGACCTGCCGCTGGATCCGAAGCGGTGGAATGGGAACGACAACATCGTTCAAATTGGTAACTGCAAGCCCTGGTTGCGCCCCTTGAGACTTGTATTGATTTAAATTCGCCGCAGTCAACAGGTGAAAGGCAAACCGAGGAAGTGCGGACTCTCCGCAAGAGACAACAACTGCATGCT
This sequence comes from Enorma timonensis, assembly GCF_000321165.1. Taxonomy (NCBI): domain Bacteria; kingdom Bacillati; phylum Actinomycetota; class Coriobacteriia; order Coriobacteriales; family Coriobacteriaceae; genus Enorma; species Enorma timonensis. The sequence goes on along the minus strand of NZ_CAPF01000001.1, from coordinate 6,562 downwards.
CGGTGGCATAGAATTGGCCTTGAGCAAAGCAGACGTTTCCACACAATGCTCCTTGTCGACCAATAAGGACATGCTCTCCGCTTTCATTTGCCATAGATACATAGCCTCGCAATCCATTGCCCCCAAAGCACGGATAAGGGCAAACTTCACTCTGCATCGCGGAAATAAGCTCACTTGAAATATGTTTTCCTGCTTTTAGCTTGAAAACCTCACCTATCGTCAGCCATTGAAGGTCTCTCTCTCTCTGCATTTCAATGTTATCAAAGGCTAACAGTTTATCGCGATAGTAGGCGTACTGCGCCTTGCGCGCCTCCAGCTCCGCCTCCAGCTCCGCCTCCAGCTCCGCGAAGGAGTCTAGCACCCGCACAACCTCGCGCTGGATTTCGAGCGGTGGGACGGGGAACGGGAACGACTTGAATGCTCCCATCGCAACCGAAGCGAAGCCGCCCTTGTTGGTGTTGTCGAGGCAGAACTTATCGAGAACATCCGCGTAATACAAGACGAACTTCATATCGAGGAGATCTCGAAAAGCGGGCTTTCTCGTCAGGCAAGTGAAGCGCTGGTTGCACATAAACGGCACGGTGACGAGCGCATGCTCGCCGATAGTCGCAGATGTGGCAACGATTAAGGAGTTGGCGTCGAACAAACGCCCGCCCTTGATGGCCCCTTCCGAAACCTTCTGGATGGAATCTGACAAAACCCTCCCATTTACACGGATGTCATCCATCCTGAACCAGTTGACCGTACCGTCGACCCAGTACTCGGGCTTCTTCTTCGAAGGTGTATAGCCATTCTTGAGGTCAAAGACCTCGTTCAGCGGATAGAAATCCACCCCGTCCGGGCAGAGCCTCTTAACCATCTCATCAATCTTGCTCATACGCATCACGCCTCCAGATCCGCCACGATGGCGTCGATCTGCTCGCGCAGCTTCTGCTCGCGGGCGACGATGCCCTTGATGCGCTCATTGAGCTCCGCGATGTCGACCTGCTCGCGCGTGTCGCGCTTCTCGACGTAGGTGCCAACTGAAAGGTTATAGTCGTTCTCAGCGCCGACCTCGTCGATGCTGACGAGCTTCGAGAAGTGTTCCTCCTCGCAGCGATCATGAACCGCCTTATACACGCGCTCGATGTTCTCGGGCATGAGTTTATTCTTGTTGCCGACGTGACTGAATTCCTCGGATGCGTCCACGAACAGAATCCTATCGTCGGCCTTGCCCTTGGAAAGCACAATGATGCAGGTGGAAATGGTTACTTTGCCGAAGAACAAGTTTGCTGGTAACTGAATAACGGCCTCGACGAAGTTGTTATCGACAAGATATTTACGAATTTTCTTTTCAGCATTTCCTCGATACAAGACACCGGGGAACTCGACAATTGCCGCCTTACCTCCCGGCGACAGCCATGAGAGCATGTGCATTGTGAACGCCAGATCAGCATACTTCTTAGGTGCCAGTACACCCGCCGGCGCAAAACGCGGATCGTTAATGAGTGTGGGGTCGCTGTCGCCAGCCCACTTAATGGAATACGGGGGATTCGAAACGATGGCATCAAATGGCTCTTCATCCCAGTGTTTGGGAGACATGAGGGTGTCACCTAAGGCGACGTCAAACTTATCGAATGGAATCTTGTGCAGGAACATGTTGATGCGAGCCAGGTTGTAGGTCGTAATGTTGATCTCCTGACCGTAGAACCCGCGGCGGACGTTCTCCTGCCCCAGAAGCTTGGCAAATTTGAGCAAGAGCGAGCCCGATCCACAGGCCGGGTCATACACCTTGTTCACGGAATCGCGATCGCCGATGACGATCTTGGCCAGAAGCTCGGAGACCTCCTGCGGCGTGAAGAACTCGCCGCCGGACTTGCCGGCGTTGCTGGCATACATGTTCATGAGGTACTCGTATGCATCGCCAAAGAGGTCAATCTTGGCGTCCATGACATTGCCGAAATCGAGCCCCGCGATGCCCTTGATGATCTTCACGAGGCGATCGTTGCGTTCGGCTACTCCGCTACCGAGCTTATTGGAATTGAGATCGATGTCATCGAACAAACCCCGGAAGCTCTTCTCGGAAGCCGTTCCCATGCTCGAGCCCTCGATATGGTCAAACACGGCTTTCACCGTCTCATTGAGGTCGGGATCCTTATCGCAGCGCGCCGCGACGTTCTCGAAGAGCTCGGAGGGCAGCATGAAGTAGCCCTTCTCCTCGATGATGCCCTCGCGCGCGGCCTCGGCGTCCTCATCTGCCATCGCAGCATATGAGAACGCCCCATCGCCCGCTTCACGTTCACCCTCGTCGATATACGCGGTAAGATCCTCGGAAATGAAGCGGTAAAACAGGAAACCCAGGATGTACATCTTGAAGTCCCAACCATCTACGGCGCCGCGCACATCGTCCGCGATGCCCCAGATGGCCTTATGCAACGCCGCGCGCTGCTGCTCCTTGGTTTCCGTCATGGATTTCCTCCATACCCTCCATGCACCACAACGCGTTTGATTATATCGTTACGCCTGGGCAGTCTTCTCCTAGTGCTTGCCCTTCCAGCCCTGGCGCTTCCGCCCGCCGCCGAAGACGCTGCCCTTGCGCGCGGTGCGCCGCAGCGCCTCCATGGCCTCGTCCTCGCTCGATCCCTCGAGCATGGCCTTGATGTGCACGATGGCATCGCGCAGGCGCGCCGCCTCCTCGAAGTCCATGGCCTCCGAGGCGCTGCGCATATCGTCCTCCATCGTCGCGACGATGCGCTGCACCTCGCCCTTCGGCAGATCCGCAAGCTCCTCGGCGAGACGCTGCCCGGCGGACGCCGCAGCCTCCGGCGCCTCGTCCGCCCCTTCGCCCGCCGGCGTGAAGAACGCGCCGTGACCGAGTGAGTCGCCCCGGCTCCGGTCGCGCTTGCCCACGTTCTCGTTCGCCTCAGCGATGAAGCTCGAGATGTCGTTGATGGCCTTGCGCACCGTCTTGGGCTCGATGCCGTGCTCCGCGTTGTACGCCATCTGGATGGAGCGACGACGGTTCGTCTCGTCGATCGCCTCGCGCATGGAGTCGGTGATGGTGTCGGCGTACATGATGACCTCGCCGTCGGCGTTGCGAGCCGCGCGGCCGATGGTCTGGATGAGCGAGCGCCGGTTGCGCAGGAACCCCTCCTTGTCCGCGTCGAGGATCGCCACGAGCGACACCTCAGGCAAATCGAGGCCCTCCCGCAGCAGGTTGATGCCCACAAGCACGTCGATCTTCCCCTGGCGCAGGTCGCGCAGGATCTCCACGCGGTCCATCGTCGCGGTGTCGGAGTGCATGTAGTTCACCTTCACGTCCGCGTCGAGCAGATGGTCGGTGAGGTCCTCCGCCATGCGCTTCGTGAGCGTCGTCACGAGCACGCGCTCATGGCGCGCCGTGCGCGCGCGGATCTCGTCGAGCAGGTCGTCGATCTGCCCGCGCACCGGGCGCACGTCGATCTTAGGGTCGAGGAGCCCTGTCGGGCGGATGATCTGCTCCACGTTGTTCTGGCTCACGCGCAGCTCATAGTCGCCCGGGGTCGCGCTCACGTAGATGAACTGCGGCACGCGCGCCTCGAACTCGTCGAAGCGCAAAGGGCGGTTGTCGAGCGCCGAGGGCAGGCGGAAGCCGTGCTCCACGAGCGTCACCTTGCGCGAGCGGTCGCCTTCGTGCATGCCGCGAATCTGCGGCACCGTCACATGGCTCTCGTCGATGATGCAGAGCATGTCCTTCGGGAAGTAATCGATGAGCGTGTAGGGCGGCTCTCCCGGCTTGCGCCCGTCGAGGTGGCGCGAGTAGTTCTCGATACCGTTGCAGTAGCCCATGGTCTCGAGCATCTCGAGGTCGTAGTCGGTGCGCTGCTGCAGGCGCTGCGCCTCGAGCAGCTTGTCGGCGGCCTTGAGCTCGGCCACGCGCGCCTCGCACTCCTCCTCGATGGTGCGGAGCGCCGCGCGCACCTTCGGCTTCTCGGTCACGTAGTGCGACGCCGGCCACACCGGGATGGCGTCGTATTCGCGCAGGATCTCGCCGGTCACCTCGTCGATCTCGGCGATGAGCTCCACCTCGTCGCCGAAGAACTCAAAGCGCAGGGGATGCTCGGCGTAGGGCGGGAACACGTCGACCACGTCGCCGCGCACACGGAACGTGCCGCGGGCGAGGTCGAAATCGTTGCGGTCGTATTGGATGTCGATGAGCGCGTGGATGAAGTCGTCGCGCTCGAGCGGTTCCTTCTTGTCCACGTTGGGCGCGAGGCCGGCGTAATCCTCCGGCGATCCGATGCCGTAGATGCACGACACGGAGGCGACCACGATCACGTCGCGGCGGCTGAGCAGCTGCGAGGTGGCCTGATGCCGGAGCATCTCGACCTCCTCGTTGATCGAGGCGTCCTTCTCGATGTAGGTATCCGATTGCGGCACGTACGCCTCGGGCTGGTAGTAATCGTAGTAGGACACGAAGTACACGACGGCGTTATGGGGGAAGAACTCCTTGAGCTCGCTCGCGAGCTGGGCGGCGAGGGTCTTGTTCGGCGCCATGACGAGCGTGGGCTTGCCGAGCGCCTCGATGGTCTTGGCCATGGTGTAGGTCTTGCCCGAGCCGGTGACGCCGAGCAGCACCTGGTAGCGGTCGCCGGCGCGCACGCCGTCCACGAGCGACTGGATGGCCTGCGGCTGGTCGCCTGACGGCTCGAAGGGGCTTACGACCTCGAATTTGGCCGGTTCTCCCGCGGTCCCGAAACGACGCAGCTCGCCGCCGACGCGTTCGACCTCGAATGCCTCCACCGTGGGCCTCCTTGCATCCCGCTGCACCATGCCATTCCCCCGAGCACGGCGTTACGCGCGGTGATCAGGGGCGGTATCCTATCACGAGGAGCACGGGCGTGCAAGCGCCCTCAGGCGCCCCAGGCGACGAAGCGTCCCGCGTAGAGCTCCTCGTATCGATTATACGAGTTCAGAACGCGCACAAGGTATGCCTGCGTCTCGGGGAAGGTGATCGCGTTGTGCAGCGCGGTATCCTGATCCACCCAGTCCTCGACATTGCCGATGCCTGCATTGTAGGCGGCGATTGCCCGATCGAGCGCACCGTCATAGTAATCGAGCAGATAGCGCAGGTAGGCGCAGCCGAACATGATGTTGACGTCGGGTTCGAACAGGTCGTCGACCGAATATGCGTCCCCGTCGACATAGCCCTTGTCGATCATGTCCTGCGCCGTATCGGGAAGCAGCTGCATGAGCCCCTCGGCGCCGGACGACGAGCGAACACTCGGGTCCCAGTTCGATTCCGTCTCGATGACCGCTGCGACGAGGTACGGGTCGATCTTGTACGCCTTCGCAGCGGACTGGATATCGTCCTCATAGCTCAGGGGATACAGCATGCCCACCACAGGGGCGGGAGCATACGTGAACACGAGCGCTATGAGGCAGAACACGAAGGCGGGAACGAGTGCGATCGCGCGTAGCCATCCCGCGGCGCTCAGCCGCCTACCCATCGAACGCGACTCCGCGGCAAAGGGCAGGGCACGATCGCACGAGCCACGCATCGAGTGCGCGGAACAGCACGTCGTCGTCCCCGACGTTTTCGATGACCGTCGTGGCGAGTGCGCAGAGCTCTGGCTCGCTCATCTGCACAGCATCGCGCGCGTCGAAATCAGAGGCCTCCATACCCCGCGCGCAAGCGCGCGCCCGTCTCACCTCATAGGGGGCGGTGATCGCAAGCACCTCGTCCGCAAGCACGAACGCTGAGGTGAATGACCTTGGGGCGGAAACCTCCACGATCACGAGCAGAGGAACATCCGAACCCTGCCCCAAATCGGAAAGAAGCTCATGGAGGCGGTCTTCAAGCACGGGGTATACGAGGGCCTCGAGGCGCGCGGTGGCCGAAGCATCGGCAAACGCGCGCGAAGCGAGTACATGCGGGCGAACCTCACCCACATCATCCAAAATGTCCTTGCCAAAGGCCTGCGACAATGCAACGACGAGCTCAGAGTCAGGAACATAGAGGGATTTGCACATTGCATCCAGGTCGATGCGATACGCACCTCGGCGCTCGAGATACCGAGCCGCCGTCGATTTGCCCGAAGCGATCGAACCAATGAGAAAGACCGTATGCATAACATGCTCACCTCAAACGAGATGGAAGGGAAGGAACATCGTATGGAACAGATGCCATCACAGCCGCACAGGTACCCCAGGGGGCACAGCGAGCCCACCTATTATGCACCGGACCTATGAAGCTCGGATGAACAGTCCTTATATGAAACCGAGATAACAAAAAAGCCTCTGGGTTCTACCCAAAGGCTTTTCGATTTCGTGCACGGCTCGGTGCCGTCCACCGGTCAGCGGCGCCCTGCCCTCCCACGGGCTGACCCCGCAGTACTCTCGGCGCTCGGGGGCTTAGCTTCCGGGTTCGGAACGGGTCCGGGCGTGCCCCCCCTGCCATGGCCGCTGACCGGTGGGCGGCGCCCGCCGGGCGGGGTCGTCCCCCGCGTGCCCTCAGGGCCGCACAGCGCGGATGCGATCCTCCGCAGACCTGGACGCGGGAGCCTCTCGACGGCGATCGGAGCGCTGTGCAGGCGCCGGCGCC
>NZ_CAPF01000002.1:0-6485 GCF_000321165.1 Enorma timonensis | reverse complement strand
GGGGCACCGCGCGCCGCGGGCTCCAGCGCCGCCGCCCCCGCCGCCCCCATCCTCGAGGCACGCGGCCTCGCCGTAGGGCACGGCGCGCGCCCGCTCGTGCGGGGCGTCGACCTCACCGTCGCGCCGGGGCAGGTCGTGGCGCTCATCGGCCCCAACGGGTCGGGCAAGACGACGCTGCTGCGCACCATCGCCGGCCAGCTCGCCCCGCTCTCCGGCACGCTCCGCATCGCCGGGCGCGACGCCGCCGCCCTGGCCGCCCCCGAGCGCGCCCGCATCTGCGCCGCGCTCTTCACGGAGCGGCCGCGCGGCGACCTGCTCACCTGCCAAGACATCGTCGAGGCCGGGCGCTACCCCTTCACCGGGCGCATGGGCACGCTCTCGGACGAGGACCGCGCCCAGGTGCGCGCCGCCATGCGCGCCGCGGGCGTGTGGGAGCTCCGCGACCGCGACTTCGCCCACATGAGCGACGGCCAGCGCCAGCGCGCCCTCATCGCCCGCGCGCTCTGCCAGGAGCCCCGCCTCCTCATTCTCGACGAGCCCACGTCCTACCTCGACATCCGCGCACAGCTTGACATGCTGCAGCTGCTGCGCCGCCGCGCCCGCGAGCGCGGCATGGCCGTCGTCATGTCGCTCCACGAGATCGAGCTCGCGCAGAAGGCGGCGGACTGGGTCGCCTGCATCCGCGACGGGCGGGTCCTCTGCCAGGGCGCCCCGGACGAGATCTTCCGCGCCCCCACCATCGCGCGCCTCTTCGACCTCGACGAGCGCAGTTACGCGCCGCTCTTCGGCAGCGTCGAGCTCGGAGCCGCCGGGGGCGCGCCCCGCGCGTTCGTCATCGCCGGCGCGGGCACGGGCGCGCGCACGTTCCGCGAGCTCGCACGACGCGGCGTCCCCTTCGCCGCCGGCGTGCTCTTCGCGCACGACGCCGACGGCATCCTCGCCCGCGCCCTCGCCTCCCGCGCGGTGCTCGCGCCCGACTTCGAGCCCATCGGCGCGGACGCCCTCGCCGAGGCCCGCGCGCTCATCGACGGCTGCGAGGCCGTGATCTGCTGCGCCGACGGCTTCCCCGGCGCCGCCGCCCCGAACGCCGAGCTCCTCGAGCACGCCCGCGCGCAGGGCATCCCCGTCTTCGACTCCGCCGCGGCATACTTGGAGCGCCGCGCGCCCGGCAGCCCGCGCGCTACTCCACGCTCTTGAGCGCCTCGAGCATGTCGACGTCGCGCAGGCGGCGGTTCACCACCACGCCGAGCAGCGCGGTGATGGCGCCCACGATGACGAGTGGAATGATGAACACGTACGGCGCGAACGTGGGGTCGAACATGACGTTGTCCGGAGGCACCACGGTGATGATGTAGTTGCGGAACCACACGCCGAGCGCGTACCCCACGAGGATGCCGATCGCCGTGAGCAGGATCGTCTCGCGGTAGATGTACATCGTGACCTCGCCGTCGAAGAAGCCCAGCACCTTGATGGTGGAGAGCTCACGGATGCGCTCCGAGACGTTGATGGTGGTGAGGTTGTAGAGGATCACCCCCGCGAGCAGCGTCGCCACCACGATGAGCACGACCATGATCTTGTTGAGCGATTCGACGATCGTGGCGATCTGCGCGATGAGCGAGGTGTTCTGCACGATGCCCTGCACCGCGGGCAGCTCCATGAGCGCGGCCGCGAACGCGTTCACCGCATCCGGCGAGGAGTCCGCAAGCGTCACGAGCGCCGCGTTGGGCTCATAGGCGGCCCCGAAGGCGCGCACGTAGGCGTCCGCGCCCAGGAAGATGAAGTGCCCCATGTACATCTCGGTGACGCCCGTGCAGGTGAGCTCGCGCTCCGCGCCCGCCGCGTCGCTCACCGTGAACGTGTCGCCCACGCCCACGCCCAGAAGCTGCGCGAGGCGCTCGGAGAGCACGCAGGAATCGGCGTCGAGCGGCACGACGGCGCCGCTCGCGCGCTCGCGCAGGTCGATGTAGTCCCCGAGCTTCCCGGGGTCGTCCGGCACGATGAGCGTGATGTCCTGCGTGTCGCCGTTGGCGCCGGCGACCTTGGTGAGCGCCTCGTAGCGCACGGGCAGCGTGCGCGCGACCTCCGGCTGCGCGAGCGCGCGATCGAGCTCGCCGCACTCCTCGGCGGTGGCCGTGGGCGCCTGCGCGACGATCATGTCGTACGTCACGATCTTGCCGAACTGCTCGGCCGAGATGCCCGAGATGGAGTACTGCGTGCCGAAGCCCGCGACGAGCAGCACCACCGCGCCCGCCACACCGAAGACCGTCATGAACATGCGCTTCTTGTAGCGGAAGAGGTTGCGCGCCGTGACCTTGTGCGTGAAGGAGAGGCGGTTCCAGATGAAGGGGATGCGCTCGAGCAGGATCTTCGAGCCCGACGCCGGCGGCTTGGGCAGCAGGAGCTCCGAGGGCTTGTCGCGCAGCTCCTGGCGGACCGCGAGCCAGGCCGGCAGCACGGCGGACACGAGCCCCAGCGCGACGGCGGCCGCGCTCACCGCGGGGTCGAACAGCAGGTGGATGGGCGGCAGCACGAACTTCGTCGCGTAGGCGTTGTAGACGATCCACGGCAGGAGCGTGTGTCCCGCCACGATGCCGATGGCCGTGCCCGCCATGCTCGAGAGCAGGCCGTACATGATGAACTTGAGCGCCACGTCGCCGTCCGAGTAGCCGAGCGCCTTGAGCGTGCCCGCGCCGATGCGCTCCTCGTCGACCATGCGCGTCATGGTGGTGAACGTCACGAGCGCGGCGATGAAGTAGAGCAGGATGGGGAACACGCGGGCAAGCGCGTCCACGATGTCCGCCACCGTGGCGTAGATCTTGTAGCCGTCGCCGCCCGGCACCTCGCGGCGCGTGCTCGCGCTGTAGCCGGGCGCCTCCAGGTTGGCGAGCTTCTCGCGTGCCTGGGCGAGGTCCGCCTCGGCCGCGGCGAGCCGCTCCTCCGCCTCGGGCTTCTGCGCGTCATAGGCGGCACGTGCCTCGTCGTAGGCGGCCTCCTTGGCGGCGAGCTCCTCCTGCGCGGCGGCGATCTGCGCCTCGGCGCTGGCGGTCGCGGCGGCGAGCTCGCTCGTCCCCGCCTCGTAGGCCGCCTCCTTCTGCGCGAGCTCCTCCTGCGCGGAAGCAAGCTCGGCGCGCCCGGCGTCGAGGGCGTCCTCCCCTACCGCGATCTGCTCGCGCGCGGCCTCGAGCTGGGCGGGCGCCGCATCGAGGGCGGCAAGCGCGTCCGCGGCCTGCTGCTGCAGGTCGACGAGGGTCGCGCGCACGCCACCCAGCCGGTTCGTGACGAGCACGACGACATCCTCCCCGGGCGTCGCCGCGTCGAGGGCCTCGAGCTCTCCCACCAACGACGAGAGCTGCTCGTAGACGGGATACGTGACGTCGTCGGCGGCCGGCGCAGAGGGGAAGAGGGCCACGAGCTGCTGCGCGGCGACCGTGTGCGCGAGGGCGGGCGTCACGAGCGCGGGAGGGGCGGCCGAGATCGTCTCGAGCATGCTGTCGATGCGCTCGACGCCGTCCGCCGCCTGCGCCGCCCCCGCCTCGATCTCGGGGCGGCGCGCGGCCTGCTCCTCATAGGCGGCCTCCTGCTCCGCGTACGCGTCCTGCGCCGCGGAGAGCTCCGCCTCCTTCGCGGCGAGCTCGTCTTGCGCAGCCGCGATCTGCGCGCGGCCGTCCTCGAGCTGCGCGGCCCCGTCCGCGAGCCGCGAGCGCGCCGTGGCCGTCTCGTCCGCGAGCTGCTGCTCACGCTCCTCGATGCGCGCCGCACCCGCATCTAGCTGGCCGCGCGCGTTCGTGAGCTCGCGTTCCGCTGCGGCGAGCTCGGCGCGGCCGGCGTCGACCTCCCGCTGCCCGTCGTCGATCTTCGCCTGGTTCTGCGCCCGCAGCTCGGAGAGGCGCACGCCGGGCTGGTCGGCGAGCAGGCGCTCGAGCTCGTCGCGGTGCGCGTGCACGAGGTCGGCGTACGCGTCCGTGTAGGGGTCGACGCCCGCCGTGTCCGTGAACGTGATCCGCGCCGTCATGTACACGTCCGAATCGAACACCTCGGGCAGCACGACGGCGTACCCGGAGAGCTCGCCCGAGCCCGCCGTCGAGGCGCCCTCGTTCACCCCGCTGATGATCTCGGAGGAGGAGACGAAGCCCGTGACGGTGAACGCGTCGCGCGTGAGCACGGTGTCGCCCTCGGCGTCGGACTTCTCGTCGAAGGTGATGGTGTCGCCCACCTCGTACGCGTCGCGCAAAAACGAGCTGAGCGCGATCTCGTCCGCCGCCTCGGGCATGCGCCCCTCCACCACCTCGTAGCGCGAGACGCGCTCGGGCGCGGACTGGATGCGCAGGCTTTCCGTGGTGCCCTCGACCACGGCGTCCTTCAGGTAACCGTACTCGACCTCATCGATGCCGCCCGCCCGCTCGATGAGCGCGCGGTCCTCGCCGTTCAAGCCGAAATCGCCGATGACCACGATGTCGGCGGCATCGAGCGCATCGAAGTACGCCCGCCCGGTCGCGCGCATGTCCGGGCCCGTCACGAAGAGGCCCACGAGCGCGAACGACCCGAGGGCCATGAGCCCCACGATGGAGAGGAAGCGCCCGAGCGAGTGCCGGATCGACCGGCGGATATCGAGCCAAAGGGCATGCCTGCGGCGCAACGCTGCCATCGCTACCACTCCACCGTCTCGATGTCGGCCGGCGCCGCGCAGGTCTCGATGCGCTCGACGCGCGCGTCGCGCATATGGATCACGCGGTCGGCGATCCGGGCGATCGCCGCGTTGTGCGTCACGATGATCGTGGTCGCGCCGTGCTCGCGGCACATGTCCTGCAAGATCTTGAGCACCTGCTTGCCGGTGCGGTAATCGAGCGCGCCCGTGGGCTCGTCGCACAGAAGGATCTTCGGGTTCTTCGCCACCGCGCGCGCGATGGCGACGCGCTGCTGCTCGCCACCCGAGAGCTGGGCGGGGAAATTGTTCATGCGGCCCTCGAGCCCCACCATGCGCAGCACCTCGACCGGATCGAGCGCGTCCGGCACGATCTCGGTGGCGAGCTCCACGTTCTCGCGCGCCGCGAGGTTCGCCACCAGGTTGTAGAACTGGAACACGAAGCCCACGTCCGTGCGACGGTAGGCGGTGAGCTGGCGGCGGTTCGCGCGGGAGATGTCGCGGCCGTCGATGACCACGCGGCCGTCGCTCGCGGTGTCCATGCCGCCGATGATGTTCAGCAGCGTGGACTTGCCCGCGCCGGACGCGCCCAAGATGACGGTGAGCTCGCCGCGCTCGATTGCGAAGGTCACGTCGTTGTTCGCGACGATCTCCGCAGACCCGGTCTGGTACCGCTTGTACTCGTGCTCGACGTCGATATATGACATGCAGGCCTCCTGTCCGGGCGAGCGCGCTCGGGCGCCCGCCCCGTACCTGAACAGCGTTCTTCCCGCTGGAGCCGGGGCGCGCGCCTACGCGTCCAGCATCCCCAGCAAGCCGGACTCGGTGAGCGTCACCGCCATCCGCTCGACCTCGGCCGCCGGGCGCGCGGGCTCGTCGGCAAGCAGGTTCTGCAGCAGCGAGAAGATCCCTCCCAGCGCGAAGGCGAGCGAGCCCGCGCGCTCGCGCTCGGGGAGGACGCCCTCGAGCAGCCTGCGCTCGCCCACCTGCCGCTTGAAGGCGCGGCTCAGGTGCCCGTAGAGCACGTCGGCGGGAACCCGCTGCATGTAGCGGCGGTCGCGTTCCAAACCGCTCGTGACCGCGCGCACGAGCGCCTCGAGGAAGGCGGAAAGGGCGCGCTCGCGCCCCTCGGGGTGCGGCGAGGCGGGCGCGGCCTGCTCGACCTCGTCGAGCACACCCGCGGCGAAGTCGTCCGCGATAGCCCCGAGCAGCCCATCGACACTCCTATAGTGCTGGTAGAACGTCTTGCGGTCGATATCCGCCTCCTGCGCGATGGCGCTCACGCCGATGCGCTCGTACGGGCGCGTCTCGAGCAGGCGCTCGAACGCCGCGACGATAAGGCGGCGGCTCCTGAGCACGCGGCGATCGGTGCGGTTCTCCATGGCTTCCTCCGTTCCTCGGCGCGGCGCGCGGGCGCGCCGACGATGGGACGGCTATGTTATTCCCCATTTGTTGCTTAATCTATAGATGTGCATCAATTTTCACATGCGCGCACGGCGTGACGCGTTCGACCGAGCGCTATCATGAGGGCATATCACTGCTCACATGCGGGAATGTGAGGTGCCCATGCTTACCGAAGCCCAACGCAAACTCGTGAGGAAGTACTTCCTGCTGCCCCAGCTCGCGCCGCGGGGGCTCGCGACCATCTTCGTCCTCAGCGCCGAGATGCTCCTCCTCTCCATGCTCGACGACCTTGTGTTCCAAACTCCCGGCGCGTTCCTGCCCGGCTGGATCGCCTACATCGCGCTCGTCGTCGCGCTCACCGTGTTCTGCTGCTATGCGTACCTCAGCCCGCGCCTCGGCATGGGGAAGCCCGCGTGGGCGGCCATCGAGCGCGCGCGGA
>NZ_CAPF01000003.1:0-2137 GCF_000321165.1 Enorma timonensis | reverse complement strand
CTTCGCGCTCATCTGCGCGGCGAGCGACGAGCGCTTCCTCGTGGTGCCCGACGGCGCGAGCGCGCCCGACGGCCTCGCCGAGGACATCGCGGTCATCGCGCAGCCCGCCGACGACGTCTACCTCGTCTCGACCGGCATGATCTGCGTCCTCGACGAGCTCGACGCCCTCGACGCCGTGCGCGTGGCCTCCGTCACGCCCGAGACAAGCCCCAACGAACACCTCACGCAGCTCATCGAGGACGGCGAGGTGGTCTATGGCGGGCGCTACCGCGACCCGGACTTCGAACTCGTCGCGCAGACGGGCTGCACGCTCGCCATCGAGAACACGCAGATCCACCGCTATCCCGAGGTCAAGCAGAAGCTCGAGGACCTCGGCGTCACCGTCTTCACCGAGCAGTCGAGCACCGAGGACGACGTGCTCGGACGGCTCAAGCTCATGGGCGTGATCTTCGCATGCAAGGACGCGGCAAGCGCGCGCTTCGACGAGGTCGCGGAGCGGGTCGACGCCATCGCGCACCAGGAGCCCACGGGCAAGACCGTCGCGTTCTTCTACATCGATTCCGACGGCGCGGCCGTGGTGCGCCGCGCGGGCGACTACTTCGCGCAGATGATCGAGCTCGCCGGCGGCGAATCCCTCTCGTTCGGCACGGGCGACGGCGACGCGTCCTCGACCACCTACATCACGGTCGAGATGGAGGAGTTCTTCGCCTCGGCGAAGGATTCCGACGTGATCATCTACAACGCCACGGTCGACGAGGGCGTGGGGTCGCTCGCGGACCTCACGGCGAAAAACGCGCTCATCTCCGAGTTCGCGGCTGTCGCCACGGGCGAGGTCTACACCTGTGACAGCAACCTCTACCAGCAGATGACCTCGACCGACCGCATCATCGAGGACCTGCGGGCCGCGCTTTTGGGCGCGTCGGGCGAAAACGGCTTCATCTGGAAGCTGGGCTAGCGCATGGGCGGGCGGGCTTCCGAGGCGGCCGCGAAGCAGGCGGACACGGGCGCGGGTAGCGAGCCGGGCGGCGCGGGCGTCCCCCGCAAGCGCACGGCCCGCCATCGCAGGCGGCGCGCGGCGATCGTGTACACTGGCCTCGCCTGCGCGCTCGTGGCCCTCCTCGTCGCGAGCCTGTGCATCGGCAGCGTGGAGATTCCGCCCGCCGACGTGCCCGCCCTCCTCGCAGCGGGGCCGGGCAGCTCGACCGAGAGCCAGGTGCTCTGGCAGATCCGCCTGCCGCGCGCGCTCATGGCCATCGTGCTCGGCGGGGCGCTCGCCCTCTCGGGGTTCCTCCTCCAGACGTTCTTCGCGAACCCCATCGCCGACCCGTTCGTGCTCGGCATCTCCTCCGGCGCGCGCTGCGCCGTGGCCATCGTGATGATCGTCGTCCTCGGCGCCAACCAGATCATGAGCCCTTGGATGTCCGTGGGCGCCGCGCTCGCCGGCTCGCTCGCCACCATGGGGTTCGTGCTTCTCATCGCGCGGCGCGCGCGCACCCAGAGCATGCTCATCATCGCGGGCATCATGGTGGGCTACATCTGCTCCGCCGCGACGAACTTCCTCGTCGCCTTCGCGGACGACCAGAGCATCGTCAACCTGCAGAACTGGACGCAGGGGAGCTTCTCGGGCGCCGCCTGGCCCGAGCTCGCGCTCGCCGCCGCCGCGACGCTCGTCCTGGGTGCCGCCGTGTTCGCGCTCTCCAAGCCGCTCGGCGCCTATCAGCTGGGCGAGGGGTACGCGCAGAGCGTCGGCGTGGACGTGGTGCGGCTCCGCATGCTCATCGTGCTCGCCTCGAGCGTGCTCTCCGCCTGCGTCACCGCCTTCGCCGGCCCCGTCTCGTTCGTGGGCATCGCCGCCCCGCACCTCGCCAAGCTGGCCTGCGGCACGGCGAAGCCGATCGTCGTGACCCCTGCGTGTTTCCTGGCGGGCGCCGTGTTCTGCTGCGGCTGCGACCTCATCGCGCGCACGCTGTTCTCCCCCGTCGAGCTCTCCGTGAGCGCCGTGACCGCCGTCTTCGGCGCGCCGATCGTCATCGCGCTCATGCTGCGGAAACGGGGGTACCGATGAAGCGGGTAGACGAACGGGCGCGGGCCGGCGACGCCTGCGGGGCACCGCGCGCCGCGGGCTCCAGCGCCGCCG
>NZ_CAPF01000004.1:0-20851 GCF_000321165.1 Enorma timonensis | reverse complement strand
CCCGCGTCCCCGTTCGCGCCGGCCGGGCGCATGGGGTCGCTCATGGAACCATCGCGTCGCATCGACGGCCCCGCGCTACTTGAAGAGGCGGCGATAGAGCTTGAGCGCGGCGTCCCACACGCGGTAGAGCGGCGAGAGCGGGCGGTCGTACGCACCCATCCACACCGTGGGCTCGCCGGCGAACAGCAGCTTGAACGTGCTCACGCCGCCCTCGAGCAGGCCGTTCAGGTCGTAGAGCGCGCTGCCCGACTCCTTCGCGGTGCAGATGGCCTGCCATTTGAGCAGGTAGTTCGCGCGCAGGCGCTTCCCCTCGTCCGTCACGCCGCCCCAGAGCTCGAAGGCCGTGCCCGAGGTGGCGATGTTCCACAGGAAGGCGAGCGGCCGCCCCTCGATCTCGGCGAGGAACACCTGGTTCACGTCGGCGCACGCCTCGAACGCCGTGCGGTAATACTCGTCGGAGTGGAGGGCGAAGTCGTCCGTGTCCGCCGTGTGGTGGTAGATGTCCATGATCGCATCGAGGTCCGCCGCGGTCGCGCGGCGCACGGTGACGCCGGAGCGCCCCGCCTTGCGGATGTACTGGCGCGCCTTCTTGGAATGGAGGCCGGCCATGATCTCGTCCTCCGTGGGCGCGAGGTCGATCGCCGCGGTGCGGGGCAGCACGATCTGCTCGGACGGCTGCCAGCCGCGGCCGAGCTCGACCGCGCCCGGGGCGATGGCCGGGTCGATCTTGAGCGACACGGCCGAGACGTTCGCCTTGCACCACGCCGCGATGTCGTCCGCGACCTGCGGGACGTCTTCCACGCAATCGGCCACCGGGCCGCGCGGGGCGTAGCAGATATGGCCGAAGGGCCAGGGCAGCTTGCGCACGAGCACCTGCGCGGCGCCCGCGAACGCGCCATCGCGCTCGACCACGATGCGCCGGGCGCTCCACGAACCGGTGCGCGCCTTGAGCTCGCCCCAGCCCCATGCCTGTATGGGGTGGCCGGCATGCGCCTCGATGAGCTCGTCCCATGCGCGCTCGTCCGTGACCTCGCGGTATTCGACCATGACCTCTGCCTTTCCTCGATTTCAACCGCTTACTCTACCATGCTGCCCCAGGCGGGCGCATGTAAAATAACCCCTGGGGTGTTTTTACATATTGCGCGAGCGCGGGGCTTAGGTATAATGAGCAGTTGCACACGCCGATGTAGCTCAACGTTAGAGCACCGGTCTCGTTTTCCGGGGATGCAGCGTTCAACTCCTGCCATCGGCTCCATCGCTCAGCTGGCCGCCTCCGGGCGGCTTTTTTCATGCGCCGAGGGCATGCCGCGCGGGGCTCGCCCGCCCTACGCCGTGCGGTACCGCCAGATGCACACGTCCTCGTCGCCCGAGGTCGTCTCGCCCAGGGTCTCCACGCGCTCGGCCTCGACCGCCTGCCCGCTGTGCTCGCTCAGGTACGTCGCGATGAGCTCCGCCTGCTCGGGGTAGCTCGCCGTCACCATGTCGTCGTTGTCGATGAGGTTGAGCAAGAAGCCGTCGCGCGTGAGCCCCTCGCGCGTAAGGAAGGTCTCCCACGAGGGCGTGTAGTATTCGTAGCCGCCGATAAACACCGCGTTGTCCGGCTGCCGCCAGGCGTCGAAGGAGAAGATGTCGTCGTTCATGACGATGCCCTGCGTGTTGGTGAAGAGCACGAGCTGATCCTCATGGGATGCGAGGTACGCCTCGGTGTTCGCGGTGAGCTCGTTGCCGAGCGACGCCTGCAGCGGCCGGACGTAGGTGACCCACAAGAGGCCGAGGACGGCGGCGTAGGCGAGCACGCCGGCCGCGGGCACCACGCGCCCCAGGAAGACGCCGAGCGGGCGCTCCGCGCGCGGGTCGCCGCCCCGCCGTGCCGGGATGAGGCAGCACACCACGAGGGCGAAGAGCGCCACGATGAAGACGGGCAGGAACACGTGGATCTTGAGGCGCGCCCTGAGGAAGATGAGCAGGAACTCGGCGAGCGCGAGCGCGGGGATGGCCCACGCGACCGCGCACGCCCCCGCGGGGAGGCGCCTAGCGGCGCAGATGAAGCCCGCCGTGGCGGCGAGCACCACCAGAAGCCCGAAGGCGAACGCCGTGAACGACACGCGCGCGACCATGCCCGCGAGCATCGTCGCGAGGCCGTAACCCTCGACCACCCCGTCGAGCGCCTGGAACGTCTCGAGCGAATAGGTGTCGGCGTCCACGAAGATGAACTCGTAGATCATGTCCACGTCGGTCTGCGAGAGCTCGGGCGCGACCTGCTGCACGTCCTCGTAGTCCACCACGGGATAGTCCGCGACGGCCTGGGCCGCCTTGAACGTCTGCTGGAACTCCTCCCAGCCCGGGGTGATGCGCCAGGCCACCTGGCCAGCGGCGTACGAGAGCCCCATGGCCGCAACCACGCCGACGGCGAAGGCCATCGTCCGCGCGTTGCGGTTGCACGCGAGCGCCCACACCAGGAAGGGCACGAACAGCACGAGGGCCGCCGCACCCGATTCCGGGCGCAGCGAGAAGCCCTCCACGATGAGCGCGAAGGCGAGGACGTCGGACGCGCGGAACCCCCGTGGCCGGCAGAAGGCCGCGCGGCGCAGCACGAGCACCACGCCCGCCGCGCACGCGATGAACGCGACGATCGTGTACGTGAGGTACACCGTGACCATGACCTCGCAGAGCGCGAGCGCGAGCGCCAGGAACACCTTGAGCGGTGCGGGAACGCGCGCCGAGACCGCCGTCACCCCCACCGCGGCGAACGAGATGGCGATGAGGCCGAGCAGTGCCACGGGATACCACGGCACGGCGGGCAGGAGCGCGTACAGCCACGAGATGGGCGCGCTGAACCCCACGAGCGAGTAGAGCATGAGGAAGCCGGGCGTATCGAGGTAGGCGCCGCGCGCGTAGAGGTCCTGCATGAAATCGTCCGGCATGGCGTACTTCGGCACCTGGACGAGGCAGATGAGCGCGACGATGGCCACCGAGACGGCGAGGCATGCCGCCACGGTGCGCGCGCTCGCCGCGGTGGGCTCGTCCTGCGCGCGCTCGATGGGTTTCACATGCTTGCCGATCTCTGCCATGGCGACCCCTTTCGTCCACCCGCATCATACAACACCACGCGGACACCGCGGCGCGGGCGGCGCGCTATCGCCGCGTG
Source organism: Enorma timonensis (assembly GCF_000321165.1). Taxonomy (NCBI): domain Bacteria; kingdom Bacillati; phylum Actinomycetota; class Coriobacteriia; order Coriobacteriales; family Coriobacteriaceae; genus Enorma; species Enorma timonensis. The sequence continues at coordinate 17,703 of NZ_CAPF01000004.1, read as the reverse complement.
GGACGCATCGGAGCCGCGCGCCCTCCCCGCGCACCCTCCCCTCTCTGGAGGATTCGGGTAATTCCCGCAGCGCCGTGCCGGTGGGCTATAATCGCCCGTGACCACGCGGCCGGCGGGAGCTCCCGCGCGCCGCCCGAACGAGCACCCAACCGATTCCGGAGACATATATGCCTGCATCCGCAACGCCCACGCGCACCGACTTCATCCCCGTCGTCCTCGGCGGCGACATCGGGTCCTACGCGCTCATCCGCGAGTTCCACGAGGCGTTCGGCGTGAAGAGCATCGCCATGGGCCCGGGCTTCATCGGCGCGATCGTCCACTCCAAGATCGCCGAGACCCACCTCATCGACGCCTATGCCGCAGGCCCGCTCCTCGAAGGGCTCGAGGCAGTACACGCGCGCTTCCCCGAGCGGCGCATCGTGCTCGTCGCGAACACCGACCCGCTCATCGAGACCCTCGAGGAGATCCACGGCGACCTGCCGACGTACGTCTCGTGCACCATCCCGCCGCGCGCGGCGTTCGACGCCGTGTGCGACAAGGGCACCTTCGCCCGTCTCTGCCGCGAGCACGGGCTCGAGGCGCCGCGCACCGAGGTCGTGCGCCTCGCCGGCACGGAGCCCATCGCGCCCTCGCAGATCCCCTTCCCCGTCGTGGCCAAGCCGGCCGTGTCCGCCGGGTACTACGACACCCTGCTCAAGGGCTTCAAGAAGGTCTACTACATCACCGCCCAGGCCGAACTCGACGAGCTCTGGCGCGACCTGCGCGCCTCGGGCTTCGCGGGCGACTTCCTCGTCCAGGAGCTCATCGGCGGCGACGACACCTACATGGACTCGCTCACGCTCTACATCGGCCGCGACGGCGAGCCGCGCCTGCTCGGCGCCGCCCAGGTGCTCCTCGAGGACCACGCGCCCGCCATGCTCGGCAACCCCGTCGCCATGGTCATCCGCGAGAAGCCCGAGCTCTGGAGGCGCGCCGCCGCGCTCCTCGCCGACGCCGGCTACCGCGGCTTCGCGAACTTCGACGTGAAGCGCGACCCCGCCACGGGCCGCGAGATCTTCCTCGACTGCAACCCGCGCATGGGCCGCAACTCCTACTACAACGTCGCGGGCGGGGTGAACCCCATGGAGGTCCTCGTGCGCGACGCGATCGACGGGGCGGACGACGACGTGCGCATCGCGGGGGCGCCCGCCCTCTACACGCTCGTGCCGCTCTCGCTCCTGCGCCGCTACGTGCGCGATGAGGAGCTCCTCGCCGAGGTGAACGACCTCATCCTGCGCAAGCGCGTGTTCGATCCCCAGCGCTACGCGGCCGACCGCGGGCTGCGCCGCATGATCGATGTCGAGCTCACCGAGAAGAACCAGATCAGGAAGTTCGCGCGCTACTACCCCGAGGCGACCGACACCTCGTTCTAGCACCCCGGCCGCCGGGGCGCGGCTCCAGACGAAAGGATGCAAGCGATGCCGCAGCAGCATGAGACCACCGACGCCCTCTGGAACCTGCGCGAGGCGTTCGCCCGGCGCACGGGCACGCATGCCCGGGACTGGCACCTCGTGTTCAAGGCGCGCTACGGCATGCGCGAGGTGTTCCGCACGCTGCGCGAGGAGCGCGGTGACGGGCGCGTCGTCACGACCCTCTTCACGGGCTGCACGGCCGTCGACTCCATCACCTCGTCCGGGCTCACGCCGAGCTACGCGGACATCGACCCGGCGACCCTCACCGTCGACGCCGAGGCGCTCGCCCTGGACGGTGCCGTGCGCGCCGTCATCGACCAGCACTCCTATGGCATGATCGACGAGGCGAAGAGCGCCGCCTGCGCGGCGAAGGCGCATGCGGCGGGCGCGCTCTACGTGGAGGACAGCGCGCACTGCGTGGCCCGCATGGCCCGCGACGCCTCCGGAGCCCCGCTCGCCGACATCTCCATCCATTCGATCGGTATCGAGAAGCAGCTGGGCGTGGGATTCGGTGGCGCGATCTGGGTGAACCCGGGCATGGAGGACCAGGCGCTCTACGATGCGCTCACGCGTGCCTTCGACGCGCTGCAGCCGCTCCCGGGTCGCATCGACGCCGCCGCCCAGCACTACAGCCTGCAAAATCGCGTGCTCGCGCACCTTCCGCACGGCTTGAGCCGCACCCTGCGCGCGCGCCTCACGGCGAGCGGGCGCCTCGAGCCGCCCGTGGCTGACATGGAGCGCGCCGGGCGCCTCCCCTACCCTGGCTACCTCCCGAGCCCGCGGATCGCCCAGCGCATCCTCGACGCCTTCCCCACGCTCGACGCGGACGAGGCATGCCGCAGGGAATGGACACGCGGCTACCTCGAGGAGCTTGGGAACCTTGACGGCCTCGAGATCCCGGGCGCGGTATACGGTGCGGCGCGCGACCAGTCGCTCATCCGCTTCCCCATCGTGCTGCCGAGCGAGGAGGCCGCCGACCCCCTCATCGCCGAGCTGCGCGCCTCCGGCCTGTACTGCGTCGATTGGTACCGCATGCCGTTCTACCCGGGCGCGCTCGACCTCTCCGCCTACGGCATGTCGAAGGAGGACCCGAGGTACCGGGCGTTCCGCGCGCGCTACGGCGGCGTCGTGGGGCTCCCCACCGACATCGACATCGCGCGCCTGCCCGAGGCCGTCGCAATCGTCCGTCGCCACGTCGAGCGCCGCGCATAGCGCCATATCGAGGGGCGGAGCGCCGTCGCGCTTCCCAAATGACGCGAAACGAGCGGTTTATACGGGGGTAGCCGAGTAGCCGAAAAAACGGCGACTCGGCTACCTGCGCTTTTGTTAGCGCACACCCTCTGGCTACTTGAGGGGGTGCCTATAAAACGCTCGTTTCGCGCACTTTGGGATTCGCAGGCCGCGCCGGGCCCTCGCGATAGCGCTGAAAACCGCCGCGAGCGCGCTTAGCCGCGGGTGCGAGCGCGCTTGGCTGCGGGTCCGACGTGCCCGAAACCCCTACCCGCGCTTGACCAGGCGCGCGATGCGACCGAAGATCCCGTCGAAGAAGGGCGCCTCGGAGACGCCGAGCGCATAGGGCAGGCCGAACGACACGATGATCGCCGGCACGCCGGCCGCCGCCACGAAGACGAGGCCCTGGAGCGTGCCGCTCGGGGAGCCCATGAGCATGGTGAGCGCCTGGAGCACCACCCAGCCCACCGCGGAGCCCAGAAGGCCGAAGCCCGCCGCGCGCAGGCACGGCGCGATCACGGAGCGCAGACCGAACGCGCCCACCTCGCGCCGGATGGACACGAGCGAGATCGCGTCCACCGCGAGGAACAGGAACGTGGAGCTCAGGGGCACGACGTAAAGGCCGTAGAGCGGGGTGAGCGCGAGGCAGAACACCACCTGGACGACGGCGGCCACGAGGCTCGCGATCGCGTAGATCTTCATGCGCATGAGCGACGAGCACACCTTCTGCAGGTACGTCGAGATGCCGTAGAGCGGCAGCGCGAGGGACTGCACCTGCAGGTAGGTCGCCGTGAGCGCGGCGTCCTCCGCGTCGAGGCCGCCGAGCACCGCGATGAGGTACGGCGCGAACGTCATGAGCAGCATCATGCAGGGGATCGAGGTGAACGCGACCTTGCGGATGCCCGAGGTCACCGCGCGGCGGAAGGCGTCCATGCGCCCCGCGACGCGGAAGTTGGAGAGCTCGGTGAACATCGCCGTGGTGATGGGGATCACGAGGATGGAATAAGGCAGCACGTACCACACGCGCGAATAGTATGAGATGGCCGCGCCGTTCGGGGTGACCTGGAGCGCGCACGACGACTGCACCGCGTTCGTGGGGAAGGCCGAGAGCGTGACGATGAGCGTGGGCAGGCCGATGGTGAGCGTCTCGCGGATGGCAGGGTCGTGCAGGTCCACGCGCAGGCGCAGGCGCACGCCGTGGCGCCTGAGGGCGGGCAGCTGCATGATCACCTGCGCGGCCACGCCGAGCGGGTTGCCGATCGCCAGGATGATGAGGCCCTCGCGCCAGCCCATGATGCCGCCGCGCACGAGGAAGGCGTAGAGCGTGAACGATGCGATGGTGATGACGTTGTTCACGATGGGCGCCGCGGTGCTCCACAGGTAGTCGCGCTCCGCGTTGAGGACGCCCGAGATGACCGACGACATGCCGTAGAGGATGACCTCGAACGCGAAGAAGCGGAAGAACCACACCGCGAGGTCGAAATCGAACGCCTCGTCCGCACCGGCGGATTGCGTCCACACGATGGGCACGGCGAAGACGAGGCAGATGACGGAGAGCACGCCCATGACGATGAGGATGAGCGAGAGCAGGTTCGAGGCGTACGCGGCCGCGCCCTCGCGCCCGAGCCGGCCGCGGACGGAGAGGTACACCGGGAGGAACGAGGTGATGAGCATGCCGCCCATCACGAGCTCGTAAAGGGCGTTCGGGAGCGTCGAGGCCACCGTGTAGCAGCTCGCGACCGACATGAGCGCGCCCGAGAGCGCGTTTGCCTGCGCCATCGTGCGGCCGAAGCCGGTGATGCGGCTCACGATCACGAGCAGGCTCGCGCCGTTCGCCTTGCGCGATACGAGCTCCTCGACCTCTTCCTCGCTCTCCTCGCCGGGAAGCATCTCGTCGACGGGCTGCGCGACGGACGGCATGTCGGCCGCGATCACGGGCATCTCGGCATCTTGCGCGCGCCGGTTCCCCGCATCATCTCGCTCGAGCTCTGACATCCTTCACGACCTTCCTAGATAGCACGGCGCCCCCGCGTCCACGGAGGCGCCGCATCGAATCGCCTTCGGGCACCACGCCCGCGCGGCGGCTTACACCGGCGAGCCGCCGCCCGCGAAGTTGCCGCCCGTGTAGAGCGTGCTCACCACGACGCCCACGCCGGGCGAGGAGGCGTGCACGTACTGGCCGCCGCCGATATAGATGCCCACGTGGTAGATGGCGCTGCCGCTGCCGCCGTACCCCCAGAACACGAGGTCGCCCGGCTTGAGGTAGGCGGTGTCGTACACGAGGTGCCCCAGGCTCGCGACGAGGTTGTACTGGCCCTGGGAGTAGTGCACGATGGAGTAGCCGAGCTGGCCGTAGCAGTAGGTCACGAGGCCCGAGCAGTCGAACGCGTTCGGCCCCTCGGCGGCCCACACGTAGCTCTTGCCCACCTGGGCGAGGGCGACGTCGACGACGCTCGTGGGGGCGCTGCCGGAGTTCGTGTTGCCGGTATTCGTGCTGCCGCCGTTGTCGCCGCCGTTGCTGCCGGTATCGGTGTTGTTCTGGGCGTTGTTCTGCGCCTCCTGCTCGGCGGCCAGGCGCGCGGCCTCCTCGGCCGCACGGCGCGCCTCCTCCTCGGCGAGCTGCGCCTGGAGCTGGCTGTCGAGGCCCTCGTAGTAGGCCTGCTGCTCGGCGACCTTGCTCTCGATCTCGGCGTTCGTCTGCTTCTGCTCGTCCACGAGCCGCTGCTGCTCCGCCTCCTGCTCCGCGAGCTCGTCGCGGCGCTCCTGGAGCTCGGTGCGCGTGGCCTTGACCTCTTCGACGAGCTCGGAGTCGTAGTCGATCATGCGGTTGGCGTAGTAGAGCTGCGTGACGAGCTCCTCGAAGTCCGAGACGCCCACGAGCACGGAGAGCGGGCTACCCGAGGAATCCTGCTTGTACGATTCCGCAAGGCGCTCCGCGAGGCGCTCCTGGCCGTCCGCCAGCTTCTCCTCGAGCTCGGCGATGTCCTGCTCGGCCTGGTCGATCTCCTGTTGCGTGGCGTCCAGGTCCTGCTGGAGCTCATAGAGCTTGTTGTTCGCGGTCTCGAGCTCGTTGGAGTACTCGGTGAGCGTGGCATAGGCCGCATCGACCTGATCCTGCAGCTCGCTCGATGGCACGGCGCCTGCCGCCAAGGGGAACGTGCCCAGGGCGAGCACGGCCGAGACGAAGATGGCGACGGCGGATGAGAATCGCTTCAAATGCATGCGGGATAATCCTCTCGTTCGCTCGAACGCATAAACTATAGCAACCATGAAAAATGCGGCCACCGGCCACAGCGATTCTCCAAGCGATAACCAGAGCACCTACACAGAAGCGCGGGGCTGCAGGGCGGTGCGAGCCGCGTTTCGCAGCTGCTTTACCGCGTGATGGCGGCGACCGTCGCGCCCGTGAACGCCACGAGGTCGTCGGGCGCGATGACGAGCTGCAGCCCGCGCCGGCCGCCCGAGATGAAGATCTCGTCCCAGAGCTCGCAGGTCTCGTCGATGAGCGTGGGGAAGCGCTTCTTCATGCCCACGGGCGAGCAGCCGCCGCGCATGTAGCCGGTCACGGGCACCAGGTCGCGCACGTGCATCATGGAGAGCGTCTTCTCCCCCGCCACCTGCGCGGCGCGCTTCAGGTCGAGCTCCTCGGCCACGGGGATGCAGCACACCACGTGGCCGCCGCCCGGGGCCTCGCAGACGAGCGTCTTGAAGCCCTGGCCCGGCTCCTCGCCCAGCTGCTCGGCCACATGGACGCCGGAGAGGTCGTTCTCGTCGACCTCGTAGGTGCGCACCCCGTAGGCGATGCCCGCGCGGTCGAGCTCGCGCATCGCGTTCGTCTTCTGCAGTTTCTCGCGCTTCGCCATCATCACTCCCAAGGGTCGCGGGTGCGGGTCGGATGGGTTGGTTGGGGACGTGTTCCGTTCAACCCATTCGCTGGAGGGCGGCGCCGGCCGACCCCAACCGTTCCCGAATGGGTTGAACGGAACACGTCCCCAACCAACCCATCCAGCCAGCCCGTTCGCTACATCGCCTGGCGCTTGCGGTCGCGCTCCAGGATGGGCGCGAGGAAGCGGCCCGTGTAGCTCTCCGGGCAGGCGGCGACCTGCTCCGGGGTGCCCGAGACCACGATGCGCCCGCCGCCCGAGCCGCCCTCGGGACCCAGGTCGATGATGCGGTCGGCCACCTTGATGACGTCGAGGTTGTGCTCGATCACGAGCACGGTGTTCCCCGCGTCCACGAGGCGCTGCAGCACATCGATGAGCTGGCGCACGTCCTCGAAGTGCAGGCCCGTGGTGGGCTCGTCCAGGATGTAGAAGGTCTTGCCCGTCTGGCGGCGGTGCAGCTCCTTGGCGAGCTTCACGCGCTGCGCTTCGCCGCCCGAGAGCGTCGTGGCGGGCTGCCCCAGGCGCACGTAGCCCAGGCCCACGTCGTAGAGCGTCTGCAGCTTCCGCTTGATCTGCGGGATGTTGCCGAAGAACGCGAGCGCCTCGGTCACGGACATGTCGAGCACGTCCGAGATGGACTTGCCGCGGTAGGTGACCTCGAGCGTCTCGCGGTTGTAGCGCTTGCCGCCGCAGGCCTCGCACGGCACGTAGATGTCGGGCAGGAAGTGCATCTCGATCTTGATCTGGCCGTCGCCCTTGCACGCCTCGCAGCGGCCGCCGGGCACGTTGAAGCTGAAGCGCCCAGGGCTGTAGCCGCGCGCCTTGCTCTCGGGCACGCTCGCGAAGAGCGCCCGCAGGTCGTCCCAGAGCCCGATGTAGGTGGCGGGGTTCGATCGCGGCGTGCGCCCGATGGGCGACTGGTCGATGTCGATGACCTTGTCGATCTCCTCGAGCCCCTCGAGCTTGCGGTACGGCCCCACAGGGCGGGCGGAGTGGTGGATTGCGTTCGTGAGCGCCGGCGCGATGGTATCGGTCACGAGGCTCGACTTGCCCGAGCCCGAGACGCCCGTCACCACGGTGAACGTGCCGAACTCGATCTTCGCCGTGACGTTCTGCAGGTTGTTCGCGCGCGCCCCGCGGATCACGAGCGCGCCGCGGCCGGGCTTGCGGCGCTCCTCGGGCAGGCGGACCATCCGCTTGCCCGTGAGGTAGGCGCCCGTGAGCGAGGCGGGGCAGGCCATGATGTCCTCCGGCGTGCCCGCGCAGACGACCTCGCCGCCGTGCTCGCCCGCGCCCGGACCCATGTCCACCACGAAATCCGCCGCGCGGATGGTGTCCTCGTCGTGCTCGACCACGATAACCGTGTTGCCGAGGTCGCGCAGGCGCTCGAGCGTGGCGATGAGCCGCTCGTTGTCGCGCTGGTGCAAGCCGATGGAGGGCTCGTCCAGGATGTAGAGGACGCCCATGAGCCCCGCGCCGATCTGCGTGGCGAGGCGGATGCGCTGGGCCTCGCCGCCGGAGAGCGTCGCCGAGGCGCGGTCGAGCGTGAGGTAGTCGAGCCCCACGTCCACGAGGAAGCGCAGGCGCTCCAGGATCTCCTTCACGATGCGCCCGCCGATGAACTCCTGCCGCTCGGTGAGCTCGAGGCCCTCGAAGAACGCGAGCGACTCGCGGCAGCTCATGCAACAGACCTCGTAGATGGACTTGCCGCCCACCGTGACGGCGAGCATCTCGGGGCGCAGGCGCGCGCCGTGGCAGGCCGAGCACGGCTCCTCACGGATGTAGCGCTCGAGGCGGGCCTTCGTGTTCTCGTTCGTCGTCTCGATGTAGCGCTCGTAGAGGATGTTGCGCACGCCGGAGTACTTGGTGAACCAGTGCGTGTCGCGGCCGTCCTGCGTGTGATAGTCCACGCGCATCTTCTTGTCGCCCAGGCCGTCGAGGAAGACCCGCTGCACGCGCTTGGGCAGGTCGCGCCAGGGCGTGGCGGGATCGACCTTGAGGTGCTTGGCGAGGGCGCGGAAGATCTGCGGGTAGTAGTTCGACTTGCCGAAGAAGCTGCCGAAGACCCCCTTCTCGATGGAGAGCGACGGGTCCTCGATGAGCGCCTCGGCGTCCACGACCTTCTTGAAGCCCAGGCCGTCGCACTCGGGACAGGCGCCGTAGGGCGCGTTGAACGAGAAGTCGCGCGGCTGCAGGTCGTCGATGGAATGGCCGTGCTCGGGGCAGGCGAGCGCGAGCGAGTACGTGAGGAGCTCGCCCTCCGTGCCCTCCGGCGCGTCGCGGTCCGGCAGCAGGTAGACGGCCACGCGGCCGTGTGCGAGGTTCGTCGCCTGCTCGACGGCCTCCGCGATGCGCCCCACGGAGCCCTCGCGGATCACGATGCGGTCGACCACGACCTCGATGGTGTGGCGGAACTTCTTGTCGAGCTCGATGCGCTCATCGAGGCTGCGCACCTCGCCGTCCACGCGCACGCGCGAGAAGCCCTCGGAGCGCAGGTCGTCGAGGAGCTTGGCGAACTCGCCCTTGCGGTCGGACACCACGGGCGCGAGCACGAAGGCGCGCCGGCCCTGCCCCGCCTCGAGGATCTTGTCGGCCACCTGGTCGGTGGTCTGCCGCTCGATGACGCGTCCGCACTCCGGGCAGTGCGGCGTGCCGATGCGCGCGAAGAGCAGGCGCAGGTAGTCGTAGATCTCGGTGACCGTGCCCACCGTGGAGCGCGGGTTCTTGCTCGTGGTCTTCTGGTCGATGGACACCGCCGGCGAGAGGCCGTCGATGGAGTCGAGGTCGGGCTTGTCCATCTGGCCCAGGAACTGCCGCGCGTAGCTCGAGAGGCTCTCCACGTAGCGGCGCTGGCCCTCGGCATAGATGGTGTCGAAGGCGAGGCTCGACTTGCCCGAGCCGGAGAGGCCGGTGATGACGACGAGCTCGTCGCGCGGGATCTCGACGTCGATGTCCTTGAGGTTGTGCTCGCGGGCACCGCGGATGACGATGGACGAATCGGACATGGTTGCTCCGTTTCATAGATGGCAACCCTTAATTCTAGCGCAGCGGGTGCGGGCCGCCCCGGCCTGCCGCGGCCGCCACGATTCGTCCAAGCCTTGTTCGATGGGGCGGGAGGCCCGCCGCTAGACGCTCACGGTAAATGTCGTGACGCCCTCCGTGCTCGAGGCCTCGATGGATCCGCCGTGCGCCTCGACGATCTCCTTCGCGATAGCGAGCCCCAAGCCTGCGCCGCCGCCGCTACGCGCACCGTCCGCACGGTAGAACTTTTCAAAGATGCTCTTTAGGTGCACGGGCGAGATCTCGCGCCCCGTATCCTCGACTGCGAACGCGGCGCGCTCCCCTTCAGCGTGCGCCCGGCATACGAGCGTCGACCCCGCATCTGCGTAGGCGAGCCCACGCGTTCAGAGCGCACATGCCACATGATAGAGTCGACCCCGCATCTGCGTAGGCGAGCCCGTTCTTCATGAGGTTCCCCAGCACGCGCGCCATCTTCTCAGGGTCGATGAACGCCGTGAAGCCATCGGGCACATCCAGCTCGATCGTTACATCGCGCGCCTGCGCCACGGGGTAGAACTCGTCCACGAGCTGCTCGAGGAGCGTCCTCACATCGGTTTGCACGCGCTCGATGGGAATTGCCCCCAGGTTGTAGCGCGTGATCTCAAAGAACTCGTCCATCATGGCGTCGAGCCGCTCGGCCTTCTCGAAGGCTGCGCGGGCATAGCGCTCGCGGCGCGCGGACGACAGGCCAGGCTCCTCGGCAAGCAGGGACAGGTAGCCGATCACCGAGGTCAGCGGCGTTTTGATGTCGTGCGCGAGATATGCCACCAGCTCGTTCTTACGGGCCTCGGCCGCCTGGACCGCCCGCGCATCCGCCTGAGCCCGCTCTCTCAGACGGGCGAACTCGCGCTGAACATCTGCGAGCCCCGGCGGGAGCTCCGCGGCAGCGTCTCCATCGGCGACGCACGCGACGGCATACGTAACCTCATCCACCGCATGGGCGCATCTGCCCGTCCACCAGACGGCCACCGCCGCGATACCGGCGGCGTACGCACCCCACACCACGGGGCCCTGAATGAAATCGGCGATGGCGCGGTAATCGGAGAGGTCGCGAAACTGCGGCATGCCGTTCGAGCGGGAGCCTTCCTGATAGCCGAGCATGCGATACAGGTCGGCCGACTCCTCGGGCACCTCGACCCACACCGAGGTCACGTCGGCGATGACGCTGGAAAGGGGCGGCCAGATGAGCTCGCGCGCCACAAGCACCAGCGCACAGAACGCGACGGTGAACGCAGCGAAACCCATGAGCAAGCCGGCGATGTCGTGCCGCCGCGTGCGCACGCCCTGCATCGTCTTCATCTGCATCCCTTTCTTGTCTTGGGACGCCCCCAGCGGCAGCGCCCCCGGAATCGCCCCGCCCGATACCGCGCCCGCGGATCGTCCTACGGCGCGATCTTGTAGCCAACGCCCCACACCGTCTCGATGAAGGTCTGCTCCGAGTCGATGGAAGCCAACTTGGCGCGCAGGTGGCGGATGTGCACCATCACGGAATTCGAGCTTCCCGGCAGGTATCGCTCCCCCCAAACCTCCTGGTAGAGATCGCGCGTGCTCACCGGTCGGCCGTGCGCCGCGAGCAGGCAGGCGAGCACATCGAACTCCTTGGGCGTGAGGGTAAGGGCGCATCCATGGAGCAGCGCCGTATGCGCCGCGCGGTCGATCTCGATGCCGCGGCAATAGAGCGTATCGGCAGCCGCGTCGCCGAGCGCATATGAGGCGCGGCGCAAACACGATTTCACGCGCGCAACGAGCTCGCGGGGCAAGAACGGCTTGGTGATGTAATCGTCGCCCCCGCTCATGAGGCCGACCACCTTATCCGGCTCCTCGTCTTTTGCCGAGAGGAAGATCACCGGCACATGCGACCGCGCGCGGATGCGGCAGCAGACCTCGTAGCCGTCAAGCCCCGGCATCATGACATCGAGCATCACCAGGTCGATGCGACCCGCTTCGAGTCGGTCGAGCGCCGCGACGCCATCAAGGCACCGCACCGCGCGCATGCCGGCGGACTCGAGCGTCTCGGCAACGAGCTCGACGATCGCAGGGTCGTCATCGACGACCAATATGGTCTTGGTTCCGTCCATAGCGCCCATTGTACCGACGAAACAGCCTGGCCAGAGAGCGGCGTGGCAGAGATAAGGAATCGGTAAGGTCTAGATAACCAAAGGCAAGGATTCGCCATGGGATGCCCAAGGCGCACGCCGCCTACGATGGCGCAAGCGCCGCCGCAGCGCTCACCCCCCCATCAAATGAAGGGAGCACATCCCCATGGCGAACATCCCCGACGCTCGACGCGCTCGAGCACTGCGCCGGCATGCCGGCAATCCCTCCCTGGCGCAACCGGCTGCCGCCAACCGTGCAGTGCGGAATTCGCCGCCACGCCCGCACCATCCCGTACAGTCGGCACGACGCGCCCAATCCAAGCTCCCGCGCGGCGCGGCCCGCCGGCGCCGTAGGCGCGCGGTGCTGGCCGTCCTCGCGGCAGTGGCGTTTCTTTCGGTGCTCGCCCTCCTGGCGCGTGACCTCACGGCTTTCACCGCACCGCGCGACTTCGAAACGGACAACCTGCCCTGGAACCTCACGTTGGTGAACTCCACGCACCCGTTGCCCGACGACTTCACCGTCTCGACGGTCGAGCTCTCGAACGGGCAACGCGTCGACGAGCGCATTGCCCAGCCGCTCGAGGAGCTCTTCCGCGCAGCGAGCACAGCGGGATACACCCCCTGCGTGAGCTCGGGCTTCCGCACCCGTGATGACCAGGAGCAGATCCTCGAGGACCGGATCGAGTCGTATGAGGGCGATGGGCTCGCGCCGCAAGCAGCCGAACGGGAGGCTCGCCGATGGGTCGCGGAGCCCGGCACGAGCGAGCACGAGCTCGGGCTCGCCGTCGACATCAACGACGCCCTCGGCAATGAGGGGCTCTACGATTGGCTTGCGGAACATGCCCACGAATATGGCTTCATCCAGCGCTATCCGTCGGATAAGACGGACATCACCGGCATCTCGTTCGAGCCGTGGCATTATCGCTATGTGGGCGTCGAGGATGCGACCGCCATCTGGCAGAGCGGCATCACGCTCGAGGAATACCTCGCGCGCACGTAATGCCGCGTGCGAGCGCTCCCATGGCCGAGCCCAAGGGCGCCCTCGCCTACCCGAGCAGATGCTCGACGGCGAGGCGCTGCACGGCGGACATGCTCCCCAGACCCGCGCGCGCCACGGCGACCTCGATGCCCGCCGCGCGGAGGCGCGACGCCCAGCTCGCCTCATCCGCGCCCGCGATCTCGCGCGCCGCGTGCGCCCCACAGGCGACCATAACGGGGACGAGGAGCGCGCTGCGCACGGACGGCGCGCCGGCCGCAACCTGCGCGAGCACCTCGTCCAAACCGGGCGCGCCGTGCATCTGACCGAAGAGGACGTCCGCGCGGCCGAGCCCCGCGAGCGCCTCCCCCAGCAGGGCGTACGCCCGCTCCCCTGCGCCCGCGGCCCCATGGGCGATGCAGACGACGACGCGTCCCGCGCACGCCTCGCAGCGGTCCGCGAGCGCCGCGGCGAGCACACGCGCGTCACGCGGGCCGTCGAGCAGCGGCCGCGCGAGGTGGAGGCGCTCGAAGCGCGGCGCCCAGCGGCAGGCGGCCTCAGCAAGGCGCGCAAAGGATTCGCCCGCCACGATGAGCGAGGTCGCGATGTCGACCTCCGTGCAGCCCTGGGCATGCAGGCCGGCGAGCGCGTCATCCACGCTCAAGGCGGAGACCCCGCCCCGCGCCAGCTTCGCGCGGACGGGGTCGCTCACATAGGCCTCGACGGCAGCCGCCCCGCACCCCGGGTGCGCGCGCCGCCAGGCCCCTTCGACCGCACGCGCGAAGGGCTCGAGGTCGCGCTCGCGCGCCGCGGCCGACGCCGTCCCGTAGCCCGCGATCACGAGACCGCGCCGGGGCGCCGGGGCGCCCTGCCGACCGCGCGCCCTGGGTACCCCAGGCGCCGCATCACCCCTGCTCAAGCGAGCCTCCGTACCACTGCTCGATCATGTGGCGCGCGATGGAGGCGCGGCCGGGCAGCTCGAGCTCGCCCGCGGCGACGGCGGAGGCGAGCTCGGCGCGGGTGAACCAGCGCGCGCTCGCCACCTCCTCGTGGTCGACGCGCGCCTCGGTGCCCACGGCGTGCGCGCGGAAGCCGAGCATGATGGAGGCCGGGAACGGCCAGGACTGCGACCCCAGGTAGCGCACCTCGTCAATCTCGACGCCCACCTCCTCGCGCGCCTCGCGGCGCACCGCGTGCTCCAGGCTCTCGCCCGCCTCGACGAAGCCCGCGGAGACCGAGAAGAAGCCGCGGCGCCACGCGGCGTTGTTCTGCAAGAGGATCCGGTCGTCATCGTCCACGATCGCGGTGATCACCGCGGGCTCGATGCGCGGGAAGAGCAGGCGGCGCTCCTCGCCCCGCCCCGTGCAGGCCTGCGCCCAGCCGGCGAGGACGGGGCGGACGGGCGCGCCGCACGCCGGGCAGAAGCGCTGGTTCGCGTGCCAGGCGGCGAGCGCCACCGCTGTCGTGGCGAGCCCGGATTCGAGCGCCGAGGCGCAGGGCGCGAACTCGCGGAGCTCGACCCAGTCGAAGGCGCGGAGCGCACGGGCGGCAAACGAGTCGCTCGACCCGTCGATGCCCTGGTCGGCGCTCACGTTCGCAGCATTCACCGCGGGCGCGGGGCGCGCGATGTCGAGCGCGAGGTAGGGCACGGCGGGGTCAGTCGTGCGGTCGACGCCTAGGTAGATGGCAAGCGCGCCGGGGCGCAGCGCCTCATCGCGCACCTCAGCGCCCGTGAGCAGGGCGAGCGAGAGCGATCCTTCCGGCACGGTCGCGTCCGGGCGCGGGGCCGCCGGGTCGTTGAAGCAGAAGAGGGCGCCGGGCGCGGCGTCGCCCGCATGCCGGGGCACCGCGACCATGCCGCCGTTCACGAGCAGGACGCGCGTTTCCGCCTCGCCGAGCAACCGCTCGATGAGCCCCTCCTCGCCGCGGCGCTCCACATCGTAGTCGACCACCGACTGCGCGAGCGGCAGGCTCGCCATGAACGCCGCATCGTCCAGATCCACCCTCATGCGCGCTCCCTCCAAAATGATAAAAACCAGCCTGTCTGGATTTTATCACCCGCGGCGGCCGCAGGCGCATCCGACAAGGCCTATGATGGATGCAGTCATGGGGGCGCATGCCCCGGCACCAGAAGGGAGCTCGCATGAACTATCTCATCGTCGGCGGCGTGGCCGCCGGAACCAAGGCGGCGGCGAAGATCAAGCGCTGCGACCGCTCCGCAGACGTGCGCGTCATCACGCGCGACGCGGACATCTCCTACGCGGGCTGCGGCCTGCCGTACTACATCGGCGGCGGCATCGCCACGCGCGACGAGCTCATCGTGAACACGCCCGCCAAGTACGAGGGCCTCACCGGCGTGCACGTGGAGACGGGCGTGGAGGCCACCGGCCTCGACGCGCAGGCGAAGCTCGTCTCCGTGCGCCGCGCGGACGGCACCGTGGGCAGCGAGCCCTACGACAAGCTCGTCATCGCCACGGGCGCCGCGCCCTTCGTGCCCCCGGTCGCGGGCACGGACCTCGCCGGCGTGTTCTGCGTGCGCACCCCTGACGACGCCGAGGGCATCCGCGCCTACGTCGAGGCGAACGGCTGCCGCTCGGCCGTCGTCGTGGGCGCCGGCTTCATCGGCCTCGAGGTGGCCGAGAACCTCGCCGCGCGCGGCCTCTCCATCACGGTCATCGACGCCGCCGACCAGATCATGCCGAACGCCTACGACCCCGAGATGGCCGCGTGGGCGACCCGCCAGCTCAAGGCGTCCGGTTGGCGCATCATGACCTCGACCCCGCTCACCGGCATCCGCGCCGGCGAGGGCGACGCCGCCGGGCGCGCTGTGGGCGTCGAGACGCCGAACGGGACGCTGCCCGCGGACATCGTGGTGCTCGCCATCGGCATCCGCCCCGCCACCGCCTGGCTCGAGGGCTCCGGCATCGAGATGCTCAAGGGCTGCATCCTCGTGGACGAGTACATGCAGACGAACCTCCCGGACGTCTACGCCGCGGGCGACTGCGCCGAGGTGAGAAACGCCATCACGGGCGAGCCCCAGTGGAGCGCCATGGGCTCCACGGCGAACATCTCCGCCCGCGCGCTCGCAAAGACCCTCACCGGCACCCCCACGCCCTACCCCGGCGTGCTCGGCACGGGCGTGGTGAAGCTCGGGGCGGCGCTCAACGGCGGCCGCTGCGGCCTCACTGAGGATCAGGCGCGCCAAGCCGGCTTCGAGCCCGCGAGCATCGTCGCCATCCTGGACGACAAGGCGCACTACTACCCCGGCGCCTCGAGCTTCTTCCTGAAGCTCATCGCCGACGCGCCCTCGCACCGGATCCTGGGCGTGCAGGTCTTCGGCGCGGGCGCGGTCGATAAGGTCGTGGACATCGCCGTCACGGCCATCTACCAGAAGCTCAAGCTCGAGGACCTCGACCTCATGGACTTCGCCTACGCGCCGCCCTTCTCGACGGCCATCCATCCGCTCGTGACGGCCTGCTACATCCTCGAGAACAAGCTCGCGGGCGCGTTCGAGACCTTCACCCCCGCCCAGTACGCCGCGGGCGAGGCGGCCGGCTACGAGGTCATCGACGTGCTGCCCCAGCCCACCATCCCCGGCGCCACCTGGGTCGACCTCGCCAAGATCGGCGCCGACGGCATCGAGGGGGTCCCGCGCGACGCGAAGCTTCTGCTCGTGTGCGCCAAGGGCAAGCGCGGCTACTTCGCGCAGAACCGCCTCAAGGCCGCGGGCTACACCGCCACGCGCGTGCTCGAGGGCGGCATGACGTTCAACGAGGTCAAGGTGCCGCGCAAGCCGGGCAAGAAGCTCCCCGCCGCCGAGATCAAGCGCCTGAAGGGCCTGGGGTGCCTCCAGGACAAGCGCTTCGACGACGTGTTCAACGTCCGCGTCATCACGCGCAACGGCAAGCTCACGAGCGCGGAGCAGAAGACCGTGGCCGAGGCCGCCGAGCGCTTCGGCTCGGGCGAGGTCACGATGACCACGCGGCTCACCCTCGAGATCCAGGGCGTGCCCTACGACAACATCGAAGCCTGCATCGCCTTCCTCCAGGACCGGGGCCTCGACGCGGGCGGCACGGGCTCGAAGGTGCGCCCGGTGGTCTCCTGCAAGGGCACCACGTGCCAGTACGGCCTCATCGACACCTTCGACCTCTCCGAGAAGCTCCACGAGCGCTTCTACGTGGGCTACCACGGCGTCGAGCTGCCGCACAAGTTCAAGATCGCCGTGGGCGGCTGCCCCAACATGTGCGTGAAGCCGGACCTGAACGACCTGGGCATCGTAGGCCAGCGCATCCCGCAGATCGACATCGCGAAGTGCCGCGGGTGCAAGGTCTGCCAGGTGGTGAACGCCTGCCCCATGGGCGACGCGCAGATCGGCCCGGACGGCAAGATCACCATCGACGGCACGCTGTGCAACCACTGCGGGCGCTGCGTGGGCAGCTGCCCCTTCGGCGCCGTCACCGAGGGCCTCGTGGGCTACAAGGTCTACATCGGCGGGCGCTGGGGCAAGAAGACCGCGCACGGCCGGGCGCTCGATAAGATCTTCACGAGCGAGGACGAGGTCATAGACGTCGTGGAGCGCGCCATCCTCTTCTTCCGCGACGAGGGCGTGAGCGGCGAGCGCTTCGCCGACACCGTGGCGCGCCTGGGCTTCGACTACGTGCAGGAGAAGCTCCTCACCGCGCCCATCGACAAGGAGGCCATCCTGAACAAGACCGTCGTGGGCGGCGCCACCTGCTGAGTCATTGGGGACGGGTTTGAGTCATTGGGGACGGGTTCATTTGACTCACTGAGTCAGTGGGGACGGGTTCGATTGACTCGCGCCCGCCCCGCTGGCTTCGCCCGCTCCCTCGCCCGCCCCGCCTTCGACGCGACCCCGACCCATGGGAAGGAGACCGAGGACATGACAAGCCCTTGGATGGAGGCGCCCGTCTCGCGACGCGGCGCGCTGATCGCTGCCGCCGCACCCCTCGTGCTGCTCGCCGGCTGCGCCGAGAGCACCCCGGACG
>NZ_CAPF01000005.1:0-42892 GCF_000321165.1 Enorma timonensis | reverse complement strand
CCCCGTGGGCGCGGGCGCGCGGCGCTCCGGCTCCTCCAAGGGTTCATACCCCTCGCGGCGGCGCCGTTTCGCCTCCTCGGAATCTGCTATTGTACGCACGATAGTTTAGCTAAGCAAACTTTACTCGCACGGAAGGTGATGGCCGTGAACGTTGAGCAGGCCCTCGATTACACGATGCAGCCCTCGATGCCGCTCCTCTTCGGGGGCGACGCCGCGCTCCAGTCCGAGCGGCAGCGCAACGAGGAGGCGCTGCGGGCGCTGCTCGACGCGTTCTCCAGCGACGAGGATCCCGGCTTCCCCTTCGACATCGTGCGCGAGCTCGCCGACCGCAACCGCGCCCTGTGCGACCAGATCGGCGAGGAGAAGCTGCGTAACCTGAACTCCGTGGCGCTCGCGCGGAACCTCTCGGAGGCGGACCTTTGCCGGGGCATCGCGACCATGCAGCAGCGCCCCGCCTCCGAGGTGGAGCGCGAGGTCGCGGGCGACCGCGATGCGCTCGCCGTCGCCTACGTGAGCGCGCCGGTGCGCGGGGTGGTCATCGGCATCGATATTGAGACCACCGGCACCGCCCCGGAGCGCGGCTACATCATCAATATGGGCCTCGAGCTCATGGAGCTCGCCGCGGATTCTAAGCCGTTCGCGGGCGGTGAGCGCTTCTACGGCCTGCCCGAGGAGCCGTACCGCACCACAGGCGTCCCGCTCACGCGCATCCACGGCATCACCTGGGACGACCTCGAGGGCAAGACGCCCTTCCGCACCGATACGGAGGCCCAGGCCGGCCTGCTCGACCTCATGAAGCGCTACCCCATCATGGCGCATAACGCCGCGTTCGAGGATTCGTGGTTCCGCCTGCACCTCAACGGCTACGCCGAGGCGCGCCGCGCCGGCCAGATCGCGGTCATCGACTCGCGCGACATCTGCCGCAGGCTCGACGGCGAGGTCGCCGCGCTCCCGCGCGAGAGCGCGCCCGCGAGCCTGGAGAACTGGGCGCGGCGCCGCGGGACGCTCGCCCAGGACGAGAAGGAGCGGCACCTGGGCCTCGCCGACGCCGACCTCATGCTCCGCACCGTGCAGGCGGAGTTCGCGCGCAAGAACATGTTCTCGCCCCGGGCGTAGGCGCCGGACGGGGCGGACGAGGGCGTGGGTGCCGCCCGGGAGCGGCTCGCGACGAAACCCCACCGCGCCCACCGCCCGCCGCACCGTGCTATCCTCACATACGAAGCACCCCGACCCATCTCGAACCTTTGGAGGGCATCGCATGGCCATGGAAGCACCGGGCACGAGCGCGATCTTCGAATTCGACGCGCGCATCCGCTACAGCGAGGTGGACCATCGCGGCCAGCTCACCCTCCCCGCCCTCATCGACTACTTTCAGGATTGCAGCACCTTCCAGTCGGAGGAGCTCGGCATGGGCATGCTGTGGCTCAAGGAGCACCAGCGCGCCTGGGTGCTCACCCATTGGCAGATCGTCATCGAGCGCTACCCCCGCCTCGCGGAGCGCGTCACGGCGGGGACGTTCGCGAGCTCGTTCAAGAGCCTCTCGGCCACGCGCTTCTTCTTCCTGCGCGACGAGGCGGGCTCCCTCATCGCGAAGGCGCGCTCCACGTGGGCGCTCATCGACCTTGCAAGCGGCCGGCCCATCCGCCCGACCGCGGAGGACACCGCCTGCTACGGCACCCACGAACCGCTTCCCATGCCCGAGGAGACGCGGCGCGTGCGCGTGCCCGATGCCCTCGCGCCCGGCACTCCGCTCACGGTGCTCCGCCACCAGATCGACACGAACGAGCACGTCAACAACGGCCAATACGTGCAGATCGCCCTCGAGGTGCTGCCGAGCGACATCGTGCCCGCGTGCGTGCGCGTGGACTACCGGCGCTCGGCGGTGCTCGGCGACACCATCTATCCCCGGTACGCGCAGGAGGACGGGCGCACCGTCGTCGTCCTCGACGCCCCGGACGGCAAACCGTACGCCGTCGTCGAGTTCAGCTGAGCCCCAAGCTGGGTATCACAACGGTATGGAGCTGGTAACCCGAGGGATTGGAGTACCTCATGGATCGCATGCTCATCCTCGTCCGCCATGGTCGCGCCGAGCGGGCGCAGCCCGGCATGGCGGATGCCGACCGCTCCCTCACGCCCGACGGGCAGGCGGCGCTTGCCGCACCGGACGGGTTCGCCCGCTCGTTCTCGCTCCTCGGCGCCGAGGAGCGCGCCGCGGCCGTGATCTGGACGAGCCCCGCGCTCCGCGCCCGGCAGACGTCGGAGGCGGTGGTCGCGGCGATCGGCGAGCGCCCGGTCACGCCGCTCCCCTGCCTCTTCGAGCAAGACGAGGAGGCGTTTCTCGATGAGCTCCGCGCGAGCGACGCGCCGTGCGTCATCGCCGTGGGGCACATCCCGTTCATGGAGCGCGTCGCCGAGCGCCTCTGCGGGGCGGAGCTGAGCTTCTCCCCGGGCGCCGTAGCCTGCATCCGGCTCGATTTCTGCCCCGACCCGTTCGCGTCCGACCTGCTCTGGTTCGTCCAGGGGCCGAACACGTAGGCAGGGTCCACAGGATCGCCCGTAAATCCGAGTTGCTTCCGTCGCTGCCCCGGTTCCCTTGGGATCGGGGCGGTTTCGGTGTGCTCGCCCTCCCCCGCGCGCGTGCTCGAGCCTCGATACTGTGTGGGATTTCGAACCCGGCACGTAGCCAGCCTGAATGGCGCGGAAAACCGCAGGTGGGCATCGGCTGCATGCGCGGTCTACTCGGCGAGCGCCCAATCCCACTCAGTATCGAGGCTCGAACATGCTTCAGGGGCGCTGTTCTCGTGGTGGACGCGCCCCTGCACGGGAAAACGAGCGCGCCCGGCGCCAAAATCGATCCCCTTTTTCCTTGACATATGAATATGCGTTCATATAATCATAGATAACAACATCTGAACGTATGCACATATGTTGAAAGGAGCGAGCATGACCGACACCACCGCGACCGCGGTACCCGGCGACGAGCCCTGCATGCCCGACGAGGAGCTGCTGCTCGACCTCGCCGACCTCTTCAAGGTGTTCAGCGACACGACGCGCATCAAGATCCTGTACGCGCTCTTCGACACGCCGCGCTCCGTGGGCGACATCGCCGAGACCATCGGCGCCACGCAGAGCGCCGTGAGCCATCAGCTCCGCATCCTGAAGCAGGCGCGCCTCGTGCGCTTCGATCGCGACGGGCGCAGCCTCATCTACTCGCTCGCCGACGACCACGTCCACACCATGCTCGCCCAGGGCATGAGCCATATCTGCGAATAAGCCGCGCGGCACCGCACGCTGCGAAGAAAGGAACCCGCCATGCGCAAGTCATTCAAACTCGATGAGATCGATTGCGCCGTCTGCGCCCAGAAGCTCGAGGACGCCATCAGCAAGCTCCCCGGCGTGGAGAAGGCGCGCGTGAACTTCCTGACCCAGAAGCTCACCCTCACCACGGCCGACGACGCCGACTTCGACGAGGTGCTCGACCGCGTGGTGAAGCTCACCGCCGACCTCGAGCCCGACTGTGAGATCCTGCGCTAACCGCCTCGCCTCGTCGGAGCGCGGAGCAGCCTCCTGTCGAACACATGAACATATGCTCAAATAGGCAACGTTGAAAAACCCCTGGGGTGTTTTTACATGAACAAGAAACAGCGCGCGTGGCGCAACCGCATCCTCCTCGCAATTGGCCTCTTCGCCGTCATCCTGGTTGCCGAGAAGACGGGCGTGCTCGCGCGGGCGTTCGGGGCGTACAGCCCGTATGTCGCGTTCGCCCTCTACCTCGTGCCCTACCTCATCGCCGGCTACGACGTGCTCATCAAGGCATGGCGCAACATCCGCCGCGGGCAGGCGTTCGACGAGGCCTTCCTCATGACCGTCGCCACCATCGGCGCCTTCGCCACCATCCTCTTCCCCGAGACCGAGCCCCAAGCGGCCGAGGGTTGCGCCGTCATGCTCTTCTACCAGGTGGGCGAGCTCTTCCAGAGCTACGCCGTGGGCAAGAGCCGCAAATCCATCAGCGAGATGATGGACATCGCGCCCGACTATGCCAACATCGAGCGCGACGGCGAGCTCGAGGAGGTCGACCCGGACGAGGTCGCGGTGGGCAGCATCATCGTCGTCAAGCCCGGCGAGCGCGTGCCCATCGACGGCGTCGTGACCGAGGGCGCCTCGCAGCTCGACACCGCCGCCCTCACGGGCGAGAGCATCCCGCGCCACGTGGAGCCCGGGGCGGAGGTCATCTCCGGCTGCATCAACATGACGGGCGTGCTGCGCATCCGCACCACGAAGCCCTTCGGCGCGTCCACGGTGAGCCGCATCCTCGAGCTCGTGGAGAACGCGAGCGAGAAGAAGGCGCGCACCGAGAACTTCATCACGCGCTTCGCCCGCGTGTACACGCCGGTCGTCACGATCTCGGCCGTGCTCCTCGCCGTGATCCCGCCGCTCGCGGGCATGGGCGCCTGGTCCGACTGGCTGCTGCGCGGCCTCACCTTCCTCGTGGTGAGCTGCCCGTGCGCGCTCGTCATCTCCGTGCCGCTCAGCTTCTTCGGCGGCATCGGCGGGGCGTCCAAGCTCGGCGTCCTCGTCAAGGGCTCGAACTACCTGGAGCTTCTCTCCAAGGTCGACACCGTGGTCTTCGACAAGACGGGCACCCTCACCTCGGGCACGTTCAATGTCGTCGCCGTCCACCCCGAGGCGGGCATCGACCCCGACTACGTGCTCAGCAACGCCGCCTATGCCGAGGCGTTCAGCAACCACCCCATCGCCGTCTCCGTGCGCGCCGCCTACTCAGGCGACATCGACCAGGCGCGCATCGCCGACGTGCACGAGGAATCCGGCCACGGCGTCTCGGCGACCGTCGATGAGCGCGTGGTGCTCGTGGGCAACGACAAGCTCATGAGCGAGCACGGCAACTCGTGGCACGACTGCGACCTCACCGGAACGATCCTGCACGTCTCGGTCGACGGCGAATACGTCGGGCACATCGTCATCGCCGACGTGGTGAAAGACGACGCCGCCCAGACCATCCGCGACCTGCACGAGGCGGGCGTGAAGCGCTGCGTCATGCTCACCGGCGACCGGCGCGACGTTGCCGAGGCCGTGGGGACGCAGCTCGGCATCGACGAGGTGCGCGCGCAGCTCCTGCCCGCCGACAAGGTCGCGGCCGTCGAGCACCTGCTCAGCCTCGAGCGCGGCGACGGCAAGCTCGCCTTCGTGGGCGACGGCATCAACGACGCGCCCGTGCTCATGCGCGCGGACGTGGGCATCGCCATGGGCGCGATGGGATCGGACGCCGCCATCGAGGCCGCCGACGTGGTGCTCATGGACGACAAGCCCTCGAAGATCGCGAGCGCCATGCGCATCGCCCGCAAGACCATGCGCATCGTCTGGCAGAACATCGTGTTCGCCATCGGCGTGAAGGTCGTGATCCTCGTGCTCGCCGCCTTCGGCATCGCCAACATGTGGCTCGCCGTGTTCGGTGACGTGGGCGTGGCCATGATCGCGATCCTGAACGCCATGCGCGCGATGCAGGTCTCGAAGCGGTAGCCGCGCCGCGCCGCGTGATACCATGGGTCGGGCGCCCGCCGTCCCCGCGAGGGCGAGGCGCGCGACCCATGGCATCGGCAACGGGGGGAGGCGCCGTGGCGGAGGCACGCGGGCGCATCGCGCGCTTCGACAACGTGAAGGGGCTGCTCATCATCCTCGTGGTGGCGGGGCACTTCATGCATCCCATCCATAACGACAACCCGGTCCTGAGCTACCTGTTCGACCTCATCTACCTCTTCCACATGCCGCTCTTCGTGTTCATGTCGGGGCTCTTCGCCAAGGGCGCCTACAGGGACGGGCGGCTCAACGTGAACCGCATGGTCTCGTTCGCGCTGCTGGGACTCGCCTACCAGGTCGCCTACCTGGCGATCAGCGGGCTGCTCGTGCCGGCGCGCATCCTGCGCTTCACCTCCGCGCCGTGGTACCTCATCGGCATGGTGTGGTGGTACCTGGCCACGCCCGCACTCGCGCGCGTCCCCGCGCCGGCGGGTGTGGCGATAAGCCTGGCCGTCGCGCTTATCGGGGGCTGCATCGACCTGTCCGACGGCTTCCTCGCCATCAGCCGCTCCATCGCCTTCCTTCCCTCCTTCGCGCTGGGGTACTACTGCGCCACGAGCCGCGTCGAGCGCATCGCGCGAAGCCGCTGGCCCTGGGCGGCGGTCGCGGCGTTCGCGGGCCTCGCCGTCGCGCGCGCGGTGGACGCCCATGCCTTCGACTGGTTCTTCCCCATGGTGTACGGCGACAACCCCTACACCCACGGCGTGCTGCCGGGCATGATCGCGAAGCTCACCGCGATCGCATGCGCCGTCGTCTGCTCGCTCGCTGCTCTCAAGCTCGTTCCGGCGGCGCGCGGCGCGCTCACGCGCCTCGGCGAGCGCACCCTCCAGATCTACGTGCTCCACCGCCTCATCCGCGCCTGGCTCACGTTCCAGACGCCCTTCTACCACCTGCCCGTCCTCCTCGACCCCCTCGTGGGCACGGCGATCATCCTCGCCCTGTCCGGCGGCGTCACGGCGATCTGCGCTTGGCGCGGCTTCGAGCGGCCGTTCGCGCGCTTCATGGCTGTCCGCTGGCTCCCCGCGCCCAAGGCGTCCAAAGCACCCGAGGCGTCCGAGCGGTAACACCCCCGGATGCGCGTTTCCCCACGCGCGCAGGCGCCCCGACCGCGCAGCCACCCGCCCCGCCGCATACGTAGGTACCGTGGAAAACGCGCCACCGCGGCGCGCATGGGCTACACTTTCCCCCAGCGTAACGACGGCCCCGCCCCGGGGCCGCTTGCATGAGGGGACATCCATGGAAGAGCTCTTCTTCAACTTCATCGACCAGTTCGGCTACTTCGCCGTGGGCGCGCTCATCTTCATCGAGAACGTCTTCCCGCCCATCCCGAGCGAGCTCATCCTGCCGCTCGGCGGTTTCTTCACCACCTCGACGGACTTGACGCTCCCGGGCGTCATCATCGCCGCGACCATGGGCTCGGTGCTCGGCGCCTTCATTCTCTACGGCATCGGCTGGGTGCTCAACCGCGACCGCCTCATGCGCTTCTTCGAGACGCGCCCCATGCGCCTTCTGGGCTTCAAGGGCGACGACATCTCCAAGGCCATCGACTGGTTCGACCGCCGCGGCCAGATCTCGGTGTTCATCTGCCGCTTCGTGCCCATCGTCCGCAGCCTCATCTCCATCCCCGCCGGCGTGGCGCGCATGAACATGGTGCGCTTCGCCCTCTACACCCTGCTGGGCTCGGCGGTGTGGAACACCGTGCTGTGCTCGCTCGGCGCGGCGGCGGGCAGCGCCTGGGAGACGGTGACCGAACAGGCCGAGTGGGTGTCCGACATCGTGAAGTACGTCATCATCGGCATCGTCGTCATCGTCGCGGTCTGGTGGATCTGGAAGCGCATCATCCCGAACCTCAAGCAGGAGCGCGAGCGCTAGGGCGCGCGACCCCGCCCCGCCCCGAGGGATGGGCACAGCCGCATGCGGGCGCCGCGCGGGGCGCAGGCGCATGGTGCTAAGATGGGTTCCGAAACCGACCTATCATCCATATCTTGAAGGGACGTTATGGCGATCCTGCTCGGCTGCGACGACATCTCGCTCGAGTTCCCCACCAAGCGCGTGCTCGCGCACGTGACCCTCGGGGTGAACGAGGGCGACCGCATCGGCATCGTCGGTCGCAACGGCGATGGGAAATCCACGCTTCTGAACCTCTTGGCCGGCGCGCTCGAGCCGGATGAGGGCCGCGTGACGCACCGGCGCGGCCTGCGCATCGGCCTGCTCGGCCAGCGCGACGCGCTCGACGACGCCGAGACCGTGCGCCACGCCGTCGTGGGCGATGCCCCCGAATACGAGTGGGCCTCCTCGCCGCGCGTGCGCGACGTGCTCGCCGGCCTCATCCACGACGTGCCCTGGGACGGCGCCGTGGGCGCGCTCTCGGGCGGGCAGCGCCGCCGCGTCGACCTCGCCCGGCTGCTCATCGGCGACTACGACGTGCTCATGCTCGACGAGCCCACGAACCACCTCGACATGCGCACCATCAACTGGCTCGCGCACCACATGCAGAACCGCTGGCAGGCCGGCGCGGGCGCGCTGCTCATGGTCACGCACGACCGCTGGTTCCTCGACGAGGTCTGCACCTCCATGTGGGAGGTGCACGACGGCACGGTCGACCCCTTCGAGGGCGGCTACTCCGCCTACATCCTGCAGCGCGTCGAGCGCGACCGCCTGGCGCAGGTGACCGAGGAGCGGCGGCGCAACATGGCGCGCAAGGAGCTCGCCTGGCTCTCGCGCGGGGCGCAGGCGCGCAGCACGAAGCCGAAGTTCCGCGTCGAGGCCGCCCGCGAGCTCATCGCCGACGTGCCGCCCCTGCGCAACGAGCTCGAGCTCAAGCGCCTCGCGGTGGCGCGTCTGGGCAAGCAGGTCATCGACGTGCTCGACGTGACGGCGGGCTACGACGACACCGCGTCCGGCACCGATGGCACCGGCACCCCTGCTCCCGCCGTCCTCGAGGACGTGACCTGGCTCATCGGCGCGGGCGACCGCTTCGGCCTCCTCGGCGAGAACGGCGCGGGCAAGTCCACCCTGCTCGATGTGGTGCGCGGCAAGCTCGAGCCGCGCGCGGGGCGCGTGAAGATCGGCAAGACGGCGCGCTTCGGCATGCTCTCGCAGCAGCTCGACGAGCTCGCGCCCCACCTGAACGACACGATCCGCGAGGTGCTCGCCCACTACAAGCAGCGCTACGTCATCGACGGCAAGGAGACGAGCCCCGAGAAGCTCCTCGAGCGCCTCGGCTTCACCACCCAGCAGCTCTGGAGCCGCATCGCCGACCTGTCCGGCGGCCAGCGGCGGCGCCTCATGCTCCTGCTCACGATCCTCGACGAGCCCAACGTGCTCATCCTCGACGAGCCGGGCAACGACCTCGACACGGACATGCTCGCCATCGTGGAGGACCTGCTCGACGGCTGGCCGGGCACGCTCATCCTCGTGACGCACGACCGCTACCTCATGGAGCGCGTCACCGACCAGCAGTTCGCGCTCATCGACGGGCACCTGCGGCACGTGCCGGGCGGCGTGGACGAGTACCTGCGGCTCGTGGAGTCCGCCGCGCGGGACGCGGACGAGGGCGGCAAGCGGCATGCGGGCGCACCCGGCAACAGCGCTCAGGGTGCGGAGGGCACAGGGCCCGCGCAGGCTCCCGATGACGCGCCCAAGCTCTCCAACGCCGAGCGCCAGCGCCTGCGCAAGGAGGTCGCCTCCCTCGAGCGGCGCATCGCCACGCAGCGCTCGCGCATCGAGGGGCTCGAAGCCGAGATGGCCGATATCGCCCCGACCGATTACCTCGCGCTCGAGGCGCAGCAGGAGAAGATCTCGCAGGCGCGCGCCGACCTCGACGAGCTCGAGACCTCCTGGCTCGAGGCATCGGAGGCGCTCGAGGGGTAGCGCGCCCCGGACGCGGCACGACCTCCATACTTCACGCAACGGAACCCGCCGGCACCGCGACCGAGGTCGCATGTGCCGGCGGGCTCCTGCGTGCGCGCTACCGCTTCTTGCGCGGGCGGGGCTTCCGCTTGCGGGCGGTGGCCGCCGTATCCCCGCCGCGCGCCTGCTCCTGCCGCTCCGCCTGCCGCTTGCGCGCCAGGTACCATCCGAAGACCATCGCCGCCGCGATGATGGCGATGTACACGATCTGATCCATCTGCGATTCCCCTCGCGACGCGCGGTACGGCGCCCGAGCACATCGCCGCCGCCGCGCCGCGCCCCCAACGTCCTACAAGTCGAGTTCCATGAGCCGGACGAGCGCGAGGATGTAGATCTTGAGCGCCCGGCGCAGCTCAGCCTCGTTCGCACCCTCGTTCGCGCCGTGCATGGGGCCGACCCACTCCGGGAAGCCCGAGGTGTCGCCCTCCGGCCCGAACGAGACCGCGCAGGGGAAGTTCCGCGCGTACGTGCCGCCGCCCATCGAGAACGGCTCGGCCTCCTCGCCGGTGACCTCGCGGTACACGTCGAGGAGCGCCTGCACGGCCGGGTGGTCGGCGGAGACGGAGAACGGCGGCTTCACGGACGCCACCTCGAACGACGCGCCCCGCTCCGCGGCGAGGGCGCCCAGGCGCTGCTCGAGCTCCTCGGAGGTCGTGCTGTCGGGGTAGCGGATGTCGAGGGAGAGCGTGATGACGCCGTCGTGCATGACGATCTTGCCGGCATTGGAGGTGAGGGGGCCGAACGCCTCGCTCGCGGTGGCCACGCCGGCTGCCTCGCCGTAGGCATCGGCCGAGAGCACGGCAAGGAGCTCGACGAAATCGCGCTCTGCAGGGCTCAGCAGATCGGAGTTCGCGCGCAGGAAGGAGACAACGAGCTTGAGGGCGTTGACCGTCCCCTCGGGCGTCGAGGCGTGGCCGCCGACGCCGTGCGCCGTGATGCGGGCGCCGCCGGGACGGACGGCCTCGACGGTGAGCCGGTCGGCGAGCTCGGCGGGCACCGCGAGCACCTCAGCATCAACCGAGAGCTCCACGATGGACTCGCCCGGGATCGCGTTCGACACCTCCGCGGCGGTCCAGGAGCGGATCACCCCGTCCTCGATGGCAGCGCTCGAGAAGCGCGCGTTGAAGCAGCCCTTCTCGGCGTTGCACACGGGGAAGGAGGCGTCCGGCGTGAACAGGAAGGCGGGCGCGGCATGGCCGGCGAGGTAGTGGTGGACGTCGGTCATGCCCACCTCCTCGTCGCAGCCCAGCAGCGCGCGGAAGGTGTAGCGCGGGGTGATGCCCTCGTGCGGAAAGAACGCGCCCGCGTACAGCGAGAGAACCGCGGGGCCCTTGTCGTCGCTCACGCCGCGGCCGAGCAGCCAGCCCTCGCGGCGCTCGACCTGGAATGGGTCGGTCGCCCAGCCAGGGCCTGCCGGCACGACGTCGACGTGCGCGATCGTGGCGACCTGCGTCGCCTGCTCGCCGGGGATGTCGCCCCAGCCGAGGTAGCCCGCGTCCTCGCCGGTCTCGTACCCCAGGCGGCGCGCGATGGCGAGGCCGCAATCGAGGGCGTCCCGCACCTCCGGGCCGAAGGGCGCGCCCTCGGACCCCTTCGCGCTGTCCGCGACGGACGGATGGCTCACCAGCTCGGTGATGTCCGCCACCACGTTCTCCCAGACCTCGTCGATATAGGCGTCGACGCGCGCCGTCAGCTCTGCATCCATCGCAGTCCCTCCGGTTTCCCTGAACGAACGTTCCTTCCCTATCTTACGCCGTAAGCGCACAGCCGAGCAGCGCGGCGAGCCCGGCGGCGTCCGTGCACAGGGCATCCGCGCCCGCGCGCTCGAGTTCAGCGCGGGCATCCTCGTCGCGGTAGACGCCGATGCACGGCAGCCCCACCGCATGCGCCCCCTCGACATCGAAACGCCGGTCGCCCACGAGCACGGCATCGCCGGGGGCGGCGCCGAGGCGCTCCAGGCACGCCCGCACGCACGCCTCCTTGGTGTGGCGCACGCCGTCGATGCGCCCCACGATGGCGTCGAAGGGCGGCAGGGGCAGCGACGAGATCATCTGCTCCGCTGAATCCTGCAAACGCGAGGTCGCGACGCCCACGGTGCGCCCCGCGGCGGAGAGCGCCTCCACGAGCTCCGCCATCCCCGGGAAAACCGGGTAGTCCTCCGGCCGCGTCATCTGCGCGAAGGCCGCGCGGTAGGTCTCGACGAGTCCTTCGGCCTCCTCCCGCGTCAGGTGCGCGACCTCCATGAAGCCGTCGACGATCGGCGGCCCGATGAGCAGCTGCAAATCGCCCACCGCATCGAGGCTGAAGCCATGCGTCCGGAGCGTGTACTCGGCCGCCCGCTTCACCGCGGGGCCGGTATCGGCGAGCGTCCCATCGAAATCGAACAGCACGACCGGACGGTCGAAGCGCCCCTCACTTCCCTGCGCCATGCGCGCACATCCCTTCCCACAGCGTTCCTGCACAAAAAAGCGCCCTGATGCTCACGGCACCAGGGCGCTCGGCTCTCAATGTACGGGATCAGACCCGGACGCTACTCGGCGTCCTCGGCCTTCTCCTCGGGCTTGTCGAGCGGGGCGACCTCGATCTCCACGCCGAGGGTCTCGGCGGCGGACTTCATCGACAGCGAGATGCGGCGACGATCGAGCTCGATCTCCATGACCTTGACCTGCACCTTGGCGCCCACATGGGTGACCTGGCTGGGCTGGTCGACGTGCTTGTTGGCCATCTCGGAGATGTGCACGAGGCCCTCGATGCCCTCACCGAGGTCGACGAACGCGCCGAACGGCACGAGCTTCGTGACGGTACCCTCGACGATGGCACCCACCGGGTACTTCTTGACGAGCGCGTGCCACGGATCCTCGGTGGTCTGCTTGAGGCCGAGGGAGATGCGCTCGCGGTTGAGGTCGACGTCGAGCACCTCGACCTCGATCTCCTGGCCGACCTTGACGACCTCGGAGGGATGGTTGACGTGGTTCCAGGAGAGCTCGGAGATGTGCACGAGGCCGTCGATGCCGCCGAGGTCGACGAAGGCGCCGAAGTCGACGATCGAGGACACGGTGCCGCGCAGACGCATGCCGGGCTTGAGCTTGGAGAGGATCTCCTGGCGCTCGGCCTTGCGGGACTCCTCGAGCACCACGCGGCGGGAGAGCACGACGTTGTTGCGGTTGCGATCCATCTCGATGACGCGCGCCTCGATGGAGGTGTGCAGGTACTGCGTGAGGTCCTTCACGCGGCGCAGGTCGACGAGGGAGGCGGGCAGGAAGCCGCGCAGGCCGATGTCGAGGATGAGACCGCCCTTGACGACCTCGATGACCTCGCCCTCGACGTTCTCGCCGGAGTGGAACTTCTCCTCGATGCGGTTCCAGGCGCGCTCGTACTCGGCACGCTTCTTGGAGAGCACGAGGCGACCCTCCTTGTCCTCCTTCTGGAGCACGAGAGCTTCGATCGGGTCGCCGATCTCGACGATGCTCGCCGGGTCGGCGTCCTTGCGGATGGACAGCTCACGGACCGGGATGACGCCCTCGGACTTGAATCCGATATCGACGAGGACCTCGTCCTTCCCGATCTTGACCACGGTGCCGTTGACGATGTCGCCCTCGTTGAAGTCGATCACCGAATCGTCATACAGGCTGTTCATCTCCTCCGGGGTGATGTCGTCATCCAGCGAGAAGATGGACGGGTTCTGAATCTCACTCAAAGGTGGACCCCTTTCGAAGTACGGGGCCCCGATTGCTCGAACCGGCTGATGCGCGCATATGCGGAAGATCCGCTCACGCCACCGTTGGTACACTCGGGGGCCGATAGATACGAACGTGAACCGTATCGATTCACGAAGTAATAGGTTACGTTGAAACGCCCGCGTTTTCAAGCATGTCGTGCGATTTTTTCCGTGCGTAACCTGTTTTTTCGCTAGGTTTCACACCGGTTTTTATAGCATTTTGGGTAGAACGAGGTTCACGGCCGGACAGCGCGCACGGAGGAGGAGAGCGACATGCTCAAAGCGGTGGCCTTCGACATGGACGATACGTTGCTCAGCATCAACCTGACCGCCTTCATCGCCGTCTTCGCCCGCGACGAGGCACGGCTGCTCGCCGACATCGGGCGCAAGAGCCCGCTTTCCGCCCTCGCCGGCTTGGGCGGCGTGCTCCACGACCTGAACGCCAACGCCCGCGACGAGGACGACGCGCGCACGAACCGCGCCTACGTCGACGATGAGATCGAGCGCCGCCTGGGCATCCCGCTTGGCGATCCCGTCATCGCCGACGCCTTCGAATACTATGAGCGCGAGGTGCTTCCCCGCAGAAACGACGGGGTCATCGCCGCGCGGCCGCGTCCGGGCGCGCACAAGGCGGTCGAGGAGGTCGTGGGCCGGGGCTTGCGCATCGCGCTCCTCACGAACCCGAGCTTCAGCCGCGCCTGCATCGAGTGCCGCATGGCCTGGGGTGGCATGCTCGATATGCCCTTCGAGCTCGTGACCACCATGGAGAACTCCACGCGCTGCAAGCCGGACGCGCGCTACTACCTCGAATCCCTCGAGGAGCTCGGGCTCGAGCCGCATGAGGTCCTCATGGTGGGCAACGACCCCAAGCGCGACATCCCCTTCCCCGACTGCGGCATCCAGACCGCCTACGTGGGCCGCGGCACGCCGCCGCGCGCCACCTGGTGCGGGTCCATGGAGGATTTCGCCCGGAACTTCGATGAGGTGGAGGAACGGTTCTACGCGCGCGCCGAACGGGAGGCGGGCGGGCCTCGTTGACGGCGTGCGGGCGGGCTGCAATGATGGAGGGGCATTCTGTCCGCCGATCGCATCCCAAGGAGTACACGATGGCCGAACCCCTCTCCCCCGCCGAACGCGACCGCACATTCTGCGACATCCTCAACCGCGAGCTCGTCTGCGCCCTCGGGTGCACGGAGCCCATCGCCGTCGCCTATGCCGCCGCGCTGGCGCGCGAGACCCTCGGCTGCGAGCCCGAGCGCCTCGAGCTCGATTGCTCCGGCAATATCATCAAGAACGTCAAGAGCGTCACCGTGCCCAACTCCGGCGGCCTCGCCGGGCTCGAGGCGGCCGCGACCCTCGGCGCCGTGGGCGGAAACGCCGCGAGCGCGCTCGAGGTGCTCGAGGACGTCGACGATACGGATCGGGCGCGCACCCGCGAGCTGCTCGCGCGCGCGGGCTACGCGGACGTTTCCCTCGCCGTCGACGTGCCGAACCTCTATATCCGCGTGCGCGCCCACGCCTCCGGCCACGTCGCGGACGTCATCATCGCCGAGCACCACACGAACGTCGTCTACCGCGCGCTCGATGGCGTGAAGCTCGACGGCGCCTACGACTCGCCCGAGGCAGTCGCGAGCGACGCCCGGGACGCGCACGACCAGGTGCTCTCCGCCCTCAGCCTCGAGGCCATCATCGAGTTCGCCGAGCACGGGAGCATCGAGGCGGCGCGCGACGCCCTCGAGCGCCAGCTCTCCCTGAACGACGCCATCTCGCGCGAGGGGCTCGAGCACGCCTGGGGCGCCGAGGTGGGCCGCACCCTGCTCGACAGCCGCGAGGCCGACACCCCCTGCCGCGCCCGCGCCCGCGCCGCGGCCGGGTCGGACGCGCGCATGAGCGGCTGCGCGATGCCCGTCGTGATCGTGTGCGGCTCGGGCAACCAGGGCATCACCGCCTGCCTGCCCGTCCTGGAGTACGCCGAGCGCCTCGGGGTGGAGGGCGACCGGCTGCTGCGCGCGCTCGCCCTCTCCGACCTCGTCGCGATCCATGTGAAGAGCTACATCGGCGCGCTCTCGGCGTTCTGCGGCGCGGTGTGCGCGGCCTGCGGCGCGGGCGCGGCCATCACATGGATGAGCGGCGGCACACCCGAGCAGGTGGGCGCCACGATCGTGAACACCCTGGGCAACGTGGGCGGCATCGTGTGCGACGGCGCGAAGTCGAGCTGCGCGGCGAAGATCTCGGCGGCGGTGGACGCGGCCATCCTCGGGCACGACATGGCGATGGCCGGCCGGAGCTTCCGCGCGGGCGAGGGCCTCGTGCAGGAGACCATCGAGGAGACCATCGCGAGCATGGGCTACGTGGGCCGCGTGGGC
This sequence comes from Enorma timonensis, assembly GCF_000321165.1. Lineage (NCBI taxonomy): Bacteria > Bacillati > Actinomycetota > Coriobacteriia > Coriobacteriales > Coriobacteriaceae > Enorma > Enorma timonensis. The sequence continues at coordinate 27,301 of NZ_CAPF01000005.1, read as the reverse complement.
ATGAAGCCCACGGACGTGGAAATCTTGAACATCATGATCGGCAAGACCGAGGTGGGACGCTAGCGCGGGCGTGCCCGGCGGCGGGCGGCTGCGCGCGCAGATATAAGAGACGGGGAACCCCGGTCGCGACGAGGCAGCCGGGGTTCCCGCTTGTTCTAGGGTCATCGCCTGCGCGGCGGCGCTCACGCCTCGCGGCGCTTGCGGGACGCCACGGCACCCGCAGCGAGCACCGCGACGCCCGCGCCCGCGAAGCCGAGCGCGGCGAGCTGCGACGCGTCCCCGGTCTGGGGCATCCCTCCTGCGGGCGCAGCCATCTCCATCGACGCCTGCCGGACGGTGCCGGCACCCGCCTCCGGTGCGCCCCCATCCCCGGGCGCGAACCGCGCGATGAGGCGGTCGTGGGCATCCTGCGCCATCGCGAGGTCGGCGAGCTTCTCCACGAGCTCCCGCTGCGTCGCCGCGTCGTCGGCGACAGCGGCGTCATACGCCCCCCGAGCCGCGTCGAGCGCTGCCTGCGCCCGGGCGATCTCGTCGAGCGTCGCGGCGTGGCGGTCGTGGGCACCGGCCGCCTGCGCGGCGACGGCGGCCTCTGCCCCCGTGTCGCCGAGCACGCCGTCATCGATGCCGTTCAGGACGATGTCCCCGGGCTCCTGCGCCGCGAGCAGCCGCTCCCACGCGGCGGCGCGGGCACCGTTCTCGGCCGCGACATCCGCCAGCGCGGCGATGCGACGCTCGAGGCCGGCCTCGTCCTCGATGAGGGCGTCGAGCCTCCCCTGGGCGGCAGCGAGCTCGCCTTGAGCCGCGGCCGCGCCGTCCCGGGCGGTATCCCGCGCGGCCGTGAGCGCACCGAACTGCTGCTCGGCGGCATCGAGCGCAGCCTTCGTGCGCGCGACGGCTTGCTCTTGCTCGGCGGTCGCGCCGGCGGCGTCGGCGGCACCCTGCTTCGCCTCGTGGTCGGCGGTGGCGTCGGCCACTTCGCCACCGAGCCGCTCGACCTCGGCAGCGAGGGTATCGAGGGCGCCCTGCGCGTCGGCGAGCGACCGCGCCGCCACGTCGCGCCCGTCCAGCGCGGCGTGGTACCCCAAGGCCGCCCCGTTGAGGGAGGCGAGGAGCGCGTTCGCGCCCGTGAGCTCGGCCTGAGCCGTGTCACGGTCGCTGGCGAGGCCGCTCAGCCTCGCCTGCGCGTCGGCGAGGGCCGTGCTGGCCGCATCCTTCTGCGCTCCCAGCTCCTTGAGGGCGGCGTCGACCGAGCCCTTGACGCTCTCATACCGCGCTCCCGCCGTCTGCTGCGCATCCTTCGCCGCGTCGAGCGCCCGCTGCGCCTCGTCGACCGCCTGCTGCAGGCGCTCGGAGGTCGGGCGCTCGTCCATCGCATCGAGCTCCTGCTGTGCGGCGGCCTGCGCTCCCTGTGCCGTGGCGAGCGCGGAGGACGCCTCGGCCTGGGTCGCCCGGGCGTCTCCGAGCTGCGCGTTCAGCTCGGCGAGCTCGGCCTCGAGCGCCGCGATCTGCCCCTTGAGGCCCTCCCCTTCCGGCGTCTCGACCGTGATGCCGTTCTTGACCGCCTCATCGAGCAGCGCTCGGTACTCCTCGACCGTGTAGGATCGGGCGCTGAGGTTGCCGTAGCCGTCGCAGCTCACATACTCCCTCGCCCCGAATTGCTGGACGGCGAATTTGTTTCCGTTGTAGCCGGCGCCCGTAAGCGAGACCCCGCTGTCCAGGATGCCCTCGAAATGCCCCGTCTGGCCGTCCGCGCTGCCGGTGTATGTCACTCCGGTCGGGGTGGTGACGGTCACGGTTCCATCGGCGCCCACGGTGTAGTCGACGCCGTCCTTGAGGCCGTACGCTTGCTCGGTCGCCTCGGCGCCGTGCAGCGCCACGTAGTTCGCGAGCTCCTGGTAATACCATCCGCTGAACGCGCGGTCGGGCGCGTATCCGCGGTTCGCGTTCTCGCTCCCCCTGCCGCCCCAGTACGACGCATAGCCCTCGGTCGATGCGTGCGCGAGGCCGCCACCCCAGTTGGCCGTCCAGTTCGCGTTGAGGATCGAAACCGCCATGGCGAAGTTCGACACCTTGAGCGGCTCGAGACCGCTTCGCGCGCGCAGCTCGTTGCACTGCTCGATGATGTCGAGGGCGTTGTAGACGTTCTCGATGAGGGTCGCGTCGTTCGCCTCGCCCATATGGGTGTAGGACTGCAGCTCGTTCACATCGTGGTTCCGGCGGAAGTCGATTTTGCCGTCGAAGGCGTCCTTCGCCGCCTGTGCGCCCTCATCACCGGGGTTCTGCTGCAGGATGTAGTCGTAGAAATCGTAGATGGTCTCGACCGCGCGCGTCGTCTCCTGGCCGAGCTGCGCCTTGAGGTCGTCGATGCGCTTCTGGACGTCCGCGACCTGCTCGCCCAGCTTGGTGACCTGCGCATCGGCCTCGTCCTTGTCGGCTGTCGCCTTCTCAACGGCCGCGGTCGCCTCGTCGAGCGCGGTCTGCAGCGCATCGTGCCGCTCGTCCCACGCCTTCTGGACGGCGGCAACCTCATCAAGCGCGGCCTGGGCATCCCCGAGCTCCCGTTCGGCCGCGTCCACCACGCCGTCCGCTGCATCCGCGGCGGCCTTCGCCTCGTCGAGGCGCGCGTTCTCCGCGGCCATCTCGGTGTCGAGCTGAGCGATGCGCGCCGAAGCGCCGTCGATGGCCTGCTGGCAGGCGTCGTAGTCAGCCCGCGCGGCATCGTAGGCGCTCTGGGCGGCATCGACCTTGGACTGCGCCTCGTCCCGCGCGATCTTCTCGGCGGACGCGACGGCCTCGTCATAGCTCGCACGTGCCGCATCAAGCTCCTCTTCGGCGTCGGTGAGCGCCGAGCGGTCGACGACCGAGGGGTCGTCCGCGGCGGCGCACGCCTCGTCGTAGGCCGCCTTCGCGGAGTCGTATACGGCCTGGGCGGCATCGAGCCGCTCCCCGGCGTCGCCGAGGATGCCCGCCTTCACCTGCTCGACGGTCGAGGCATACGCGCCCCGCGCGGCGTCGAGCTCCCCTTCGGCCTCGGCCAAGGCCTGCTGCTTTTGCGCAAGCGCGTCCTCGGCGGAGGAACGCTGCCGGCGCGCCTCGTCGAGCTGCGCCTGCAGCCCATCGAGGGTGGCTTTCGCCTCGTCCGCCGCCTGCTGCTTGGCCGCCTTGTCCGCCACGGCATCATCGTAGGCCTGCTTCGCCGCGTCGTAGGCGGCCTGCTCGTCGGCGGTCGGGTTCTCGCCGAGGTCATCGAGCGCCCTCTGCGCCTCGTCGAGCTTCTCCTGCGCGTCGTCGAGCGCCCCCTGCTTGTCCTCGGCATCCTGCTTGGCGGCGTCGAGCTGCCCCGTCAGGTCGTCGAGCTGCCCTTCCGCCTCCTTTTGCTGACGCTGCGCCTCCTGGGCGGCATCGCGCGCCGCGGCGAGCGCGTTGACGAGCGCCTGGGTCTCATCGGCGAGCGACTGGGACGACCGCTGCTGGGCGGTCGAGAGCGCCGAGGACGCGTCGGCCGCAGCCTGCTTGGTCGCGCCCACGTTCGCCCGGGATGCGTCGGCCGCCTGCAGGGCGGCGTCGGCTGCCGCCTGCACCTGCGCGAGAAGGCCTGCCGCCTCCTCGGCGGTCATCGCCGCCTGCCCGCTCGCGGCGGCGATGAGGCGTTGCGTCGCCTCGGAGAACGCCGTCGCCGCCCCGGCGGTGCGGGACGGCTCGCCCTCCCACGTGCCGCCTGCCGCCCCCGTGCAGGCGAACGCGGTCGCCGGCGCCAAGGCGCTCGGTGCCGCCATCCCCGCGATGAGTGCCATCGTTGAAAGCCGTGCCATCGTCTTGTGCATCATGTACCTCCGAAGTCCGTCGTGCGGAGCCCGAGCCCCGCGCTTCTCACCGGGCGCACCCCGGGACGGCGACGCGCATCAAGGCAGGCGCGCCCGCCCCGCGAACGCGCCCCTACAGCCCGCGCGCTATCTCGCGGCCGCGGGCGATGAGCGCACGCGCCTCGTCCTCCGAAATCTCCTCGTAGTCGTCATTGCCGCGGAGGAACACCGAGAAGTACAGGTCCCCGTCGTCGACCCACCCGTCGGAGCGGTAATCGAAGCGGTCGGTGCCGAACATGCTGCCGGGAAAATCCATGCGCATGACGATGGCCTGTTCCTCGTGCTCGAAGCCGTCCAGGATGATGCGGTAGTACCTCGTTGCCCTCTGACCCATTTCGTCTCCTTCCTGCGACACTCGATGTAATCAATGCCTTCAGTTTAGGAAGATTAGAGACGCTAAAACCAGGCTTTGAAAGAGTATTTATTTTTTTAGAGCGGTGATGCCCGCGGGAAACACGCGCAAGCAAAAAGCCGGCAGCGGATCGACCCGCCACCGGCTGCGCTGTTATGGAGGCGACGCCCAGATTCGAACTGGGGGTAAAGGCTTTGCAGGCCTCTGCCTTACCACTTGGCCACGTCGCCGATGAAAAAGGCCGAATGAAAACATCCGGCCCGTCTCATACAATGGAGCGGACAACGGGGCTCGAACCCGCGACCCCAACCTTGGCAAGGTTGTGCTCTACCAACTGAGCCATGTCCGCTTGCGAGAAAGTACTATACGCAAGTTCCCCCCGTCTTGCAAGCATAAATTTCAACTTTTTTTGGATGCGCCCGTTACGAGGGCTTTTCCTGAACATCATCCCGAGCGGGTACAATGGTCGGCAAGCAATTCGTACGAGAACGAACTTCCGTGGCCGCCCACGTCCGTAAGGAGACCGTGTGTTTCGCATCGTCGTGCTCATCGTCGCGCTCTTCCTCATCGTCCGCGGCATCTCCTACCTCGCCCAACGCTATCTCGACGCGCGCGGCGCGGGTAGGACCTTCAAGCGGATGCTGCGGCAAGGCCGCATCGACGCCGGTGTGTACGACGACGCGGTATGGACCGAGAGCTCCGCGTTCGGCCGCACCAAGCTCCGTCCCAAGATCTCGTCCGCGCAGCAGCGCGTCATCCATGAGGCCCGGCGCGCGCTGCGCGAGGACTTCCTGAACGACCACGCCCCGGGGTTCTACCAATACATCATCATCTTCCTCGTCGCCTCGGTGCTCGGGCTCATCCTCGAGACGGTCTACATGTACGCCCTCTACGGCGTCGTGGAGAGCCGTGTGGGCCTCGTGTGGGGGCCGTTCTCGCCGCTCTACGGGTTTGGCGCAGTGCTGCTCACCGCGGTGCTCTGGCCGCTGCGCAACCAGCCCACCTGGATGATCTTCGTCATCTCGGCGGGCATCGGCGGCATCCTCGAGCAGATCGCCGGCTGGGGCATGGAGACGGTCATGCACGCGTGGTCGTGGTCGTACCTGCACTTCCCCGACCACATCACGCAGTGGGTGGCGTGGCGCTTCCTGATCATGTGGGGCGTGCTGGGGCTCGCGTGGTGCAAGCTCATCATGCCGGAGATGCTCTTCCGCATCGGCGAGCCCACGACACGCCGGCAGGCGGTGGTGGCGGGGCTCCTCACGGCCTTCATCGCGCTCGACGTCTGCATCACGGTCATGTGCTTCTACCGCGCGGGCAAGCGCCAGGAGGGCATCCCGCCGCAGAACGTCTTCGAGGAGTACATCGACCGGCACTTCGGCGACGACTTCATCAGCGATACGTTCGAGAACATCAACCTCGACCGCGACAAGCGCCCCCGCACCCAATGAGTCATTTAGGGACGGGTTCAAAACGATACATTTTGCTATGTTTAGGGACAGGCTTTAGACAGGCTTTGCACGAACGCACCTCGTGACCCGAAAGGACGCACCATGGAGAAGATAGCGAGCTTCACCGTCGACCACCTCACGCTCGAGCCGGGCGTCTACGTCTCGCGCGTCGACCGCGACCCCGCCACGGGCGCCGTGGTGACGACGTTCGACCTGCGCCTCACCGCGCCCAACCGCGAGCCCGTGATGAACACCGCCGAGGTGCACACCATCGAGCACCTGGGCGCGACGTTTTTGCGCAACGACCCCGAGTGGGCGAGCCGCGTGGTCTACTTCGGCCCCATGGGCTGCCGCACGGGCTTCTACCTCGTGGTGTTCGGCGAGGTGTCGTCGCGCGAGATCGCGCCGCTCGTGACGCGGCTCTTCGAGTTCGTCTGCGGCTTCGAGGGCGAGATCCCCGGCGCCGCCGCGGCGGAGTGCGGCAACTACCTCGACCAGAACCTCCCCGCGGCGCAATGGTGGGCGCGACGCTACCTGGAGGGGACGCTCCGCGGGATCGACGAGGCGCACCTGGCGTACGGCGCGTAGGCGCTTGGATGGCGTAGCGCGGGTGGCCGGTGCACGCCGCGCGGGAACGCGGATTCAAGTTTTTTCAAACTCCCGCTTTACATGGCGGGCGGGCTTCGGTATATTATCCCTTGCGCTGATGGCGCACCCTGAACGGGCGTTTAGCTCAGGGGGAGAGCGCTTCCCTGACACGGAAGAGGTCACAAGTTCAAATCTTGTAACGCCCACCACAAATGATACAGGTCGGAGGCTACGGTCTCTGGCCTGTTTTGTATGTGCCCCAAAGCTGCCCCGATTCTGCCCCACTATGACAACGACACTTCGCCATGCAGGCGCTTCACGTGTCGTTCACGCACGGATGTTTGCAGGCAAGCGCTGGCCCTTCTGAACTACCCGGAAAACAGCTCGGAATCGAAGAAATCCCGGAGCGAGACACCGAGCCCGCGCGCAATCTTATCGATGTTCTCGATGGAGATGTTTCGCTTGCCAATCTCGACCTCGGCGAAGTAGGTGCGCGACATACCGATGGAGTGCGCAAACGCCTCCTGGCTCATACCGAGCGCCGCGCGCAGCTCCTTGATGCGAAGCCCGATTCTCATCTGGGCGTTGAGCAACGTCATCGGTACCCTCCCCTCCCTGGGTACCATGGTTTTGCTTCACCCTATTTAGGTCACCCCTATATAAGTGACAATTTGAGATAGAATGAATCCGTCGGTCGTTCGGTAAGGAGGAATCATGGGAAACGCAATCAAAAGATTCTTCGGCGGGATCGCAGTGGTTTTCGCAGTGCTTATCACCTTGGGCGGCTGCCAGAGCGGTACGCAAGGACCCGTAGGCATGTGGTACGGGGTTGATGACGGCGGCAACGAGTCAACACTGGAAATCGATGAGGACGGAACATGGCTCTTTAACGGCAAGTATTCCGTTAATGGGGATTGGAGCGAAACCGACAGCGGAACAATCGTCCTTTCTGCAGCTTACACGAGCGTTCCGCTTGAAATGGAGGGCAGCGGGGACACCCGGATGCTTGTCTTTGCGGGAGAGGATCCGCATAGCGGAAATGCCGCCGCCATCAGCAGCTCCACGTTCTACGCGACGGAACAGGCGCGTGACGAGGCGACCGATTAGGCTCTCGCTACCGTCCAGCTGGCTTGTCGTCACGCGCGTGTCCGAATCAGCCGCAGAAAGGAATGTGCGATGGGGGTACCGGTAAACTCCTGGGAGCTTCACCAAGGGCAATACTCTGAGACGGATTATCGCTGCGCGCAGGAGCGCCTCATCGCGCTCCAAAGAACATACGTAAGCGAGAAAAACACGAGGGATACCATGCTCAAGCTTGGAGCCTGGTGCGGCGGGGCAACGGCTGTGCTGTTCGTATACGCAGGGGTGATTCCATCCCTCATCGAATCTCTCTCCAATCAGCTGACCGGAATCGAGCTCAGCATCGGCATCGTTTTCGAATGCGTGCTTTTCGTCGGCTTATGTTTGTTCGCGGCGTGTGCGCCTGCAGGCGTGATGGCCATGGCGCGCGCGATCAAGAACTCACGCTGGTTCATCTGGGGCGGCACGGCCGTCATGGTCACGTTGCTCATCTTAGGCGTCGTCGTCCCTTTTCTCATCGGTCCTTTCTGCCTTGTTCGGCAGATCGGAAAGGTGAAAGGCTTACACGAGAGCATCCAAAAGCTGGAAGCGCTCCTCTCCAATAATGGACTCAACGATTAACGGAAGCGCTGAAAGACGACGCACAGCGATGTCGGCGTTCGATCAATTGAGGGTGTTGAGGTAAGCGATGGCACACCTGAAAAACTTCTTCCCCAACCTCTTCATGAAATCCGTGAGCGTGAGCGCGACGCGGCCTCCTTGGTTCGTCCTGCTACTCGCAGCCATGGCAACGGCGGCGGTATGGGCGGGCGCATGGGTGCTACTGATGCTTCTCTTGCAGCAGGCGACGGAAGCAGACGCTGGCAATGCGCTTCAGCCAGGCATGTTCATCGCCATGTTCTTCTTGTTTTGGGCGCTCGCGGTGCCGTGGTATCACATCATCTATCTTTGGAGCCTTCGAACAACGCACGGGAACGAGACGCCCGATACTACCGAGACGCATTGGGAAGTTTGGGGGAGCCTCCCGTTCATGATAGTTCTCATGCTCATCAAGGTATTCTGGCTCGTTATCAAATACGTCTTTGCGCCGTTTCTCCCGTTGCTCATCGCCGACAGCTTGAGGATGGTGCCAACGTTTGGAAACGCCCTCGCTAACACCGCGATCGTCCTCGTTGCCGCCTACCCCCTCATCGCGCTGGCCGTCTATGCGGTTTGGAAGCATCGAGCTACCAAGGAGGCGTTTCATACACGCTGAGCCCCCAGCGCCGCCCCATTGATGCAGAGTTCGTTCGCATCGAAGCAAAATGAATTACTATACTCCGATGCCCCTTCCCGTGCTGAGATACCGCTACTAGCGACGACTCAACGAAACGCTTCGCATCGCGCTACGCTCTCCCTTGACCCTGGAATCGAGCAAGGCAGGGAGCCGATCATGGTAGTCCTTGACAGAGAAAAGGTCGAGCGCTCGAACTGGCTGGGCTACGCGCGCCCGGCGACCGCTAGGGAGCGCCTCGGCTACTGGTACGACCCGACCGATGAGCGCGCGTTCCACAGCCCCGAGGAAATCGACGACCACGTCAGGTGCCTCCGCAAGGCCAACGACATCGACGTGTTCCGCCGCAACCCGGACATGCTCGCCACCCTCAAGGTGCGCGTCGCCGCGCACCCCGAGGAACGCGCGGGCTGGAAGCACGTCCTCGCCGTGCTGTAACGAGGCTCACCGGGGACATGGCAGAACCTCCCCCATCGGTCCGCCCCTCGATGGCGCACGCTCTCCTGCTGCGCCGCCTCCTACCCCTCATCCCGTAGGCGCTCGGCCGCCCCGGCGATCTCCTGGTAGCGGGCATCGTCTCCGGCAAACGCGCCCCACGCGGGCGCGAGGGTGAGCTCGGCGGCCATGCGGCGCACGCCGCGGCGCAGCTCGTCCGCCTGACGCTCCTTATGCTCCGCCCACGCCGCGCCGGAGCGGGCGGGGTCGAATCGCTCGGCAACGCAATCCCAGAGCGGGGAACCCGACGCATCCGGCCGCGCCGAGACGCTCTCCGCGGCCTCCACGGCATGGGCGAGCGCCGCAAGCGCAGCTTCCTGTTCCCCCGCCCGCCGCAGCGCCTCGGCCACCTCGAAGGCCATCGTCGACACGTACGCCGGGTTCACCATGCCCATGTCGAGCGCCTCGAAGACCGCCTCCGCCGCGCTGCCGGCAGCATGCGCGAACGCCGCGTCGTCCCGCGTCGCGACCTCCTGCGCGAGCGACGAGAGCACGAAGTTCGCCGCGCGCAGCCGCTCCGCCTGCAGCAGCCCGCGCGCCTCGCCCCCACGGCCGAGCTTGCGGTACGCGGAGGCGAGGAGCATCGTCGGGGCGCCCGCGTCCTGCCGGTGCACGAGCGGCTCCAGGAGCGCCGCGGCATCCCCGTAGCGCCCCGCCTGGAAGAGCGTCGCGGCCTTCTGCTGCTGCGCGAGAAAGATCGTCGAGGGATCCGTCGCAACCTCGAGCACCCGGTCGAGCAGCGTCAGGGTCTCGTCGATGAGCGCCATGGGTTCGGCCTCGGCTTCGCCCTCCCCTTGCGCCGGTGTGAACGGCGTCGCCATGCCCGCCGCCCACATCGTGAGGAGCGACGCCAGCATGAGGAGCAGGTTCGCATCCGAATAGTGCTCCGCCGCGAGCGCGCGCAGCCGCTCGTGCGCAGCGCGCAGATCCCGCTCCCCCAGCGCATAGACCTCGACGTAGAGCGCGGCGGATTCCTCCTCCGTGAGCGCGTCCCGCCAGTCGAAGAGCTCGTCCAGCGTGAGTGAGAAATACGCGGCGATGCGGGGCAGCAGGCTCACATCGGGCAGGCTCTGACCGAGCTCCCATTTTGAGACCGCCGCCTTCGAGACGCCCAGATGCGCCGCGAGCGCCTCTTGCGTGACGCCCATGCGCCGCCGCTCGCGCGCGATCGTGCGCCCGATGTTGATCGTTTCGTTCATGATGACCCCTCTGATGCGATGGACGGGAGCCGGCCGGCCATTGCCTTCAGTATGCGGTCAAGCACGAGTGGAAACAAGCGAGCGCTAGTTGACGTTTCACGCCGAAAGTCAACCGGTGTGCGCGGCAGCGCGATGCCAGGGCGCGCATCCCCGCCAAACCTCTATACACAGCAGAATGAGCGTCGCCGCCCTCACGCGTCGAGGAGCTTCACGAGACGCGTCATGGTGCCGCGGGCGTCGGTGCGACGGCGCACCTCGACGCTGTCGACGAGCAGGCGCATGAGGCGGATGCCTCGGCCGCGTTCCTCGGACTCGGCAGGCACCTCGTCGTCCGGGAGCTCGAAACCGCACCCGCAGTCGAGCACCTCGATCACCACGCGGTCGCGGTAGGCGCGCATGTTGAGCACGCAGCCGGCGGCGCACGCGTGGTCGTACGCGTTGCCGAGCGCCTCGCTTGCCGCGAGCGCGGTGTCGTAGCGGTCCTCGTTCGTCATGGGAAGCCCCTCGAGCAGCTCCACCACGCGGTGGCGGTACGCGCCCAGGTGCTCGACGCCCTCCTGCACCTGCATGCTCTTCGACCACTGCGGAAGCTCGCCCGGCGACAGCGCCGGGACGGGCGGGCGCTTTGCCCCGCTCACATGGAGGATGTCGATGAGCCGCGCGATCTGCAGGAAGCGCGCCACAGCGGGCGAGGCGTTCACGAGGGAGAGCAGGCCGTCGGCCGCCATGAGGCGGCGGGCGCACGTGAGCAGCAGCGCGAGTCCCGTGGAATCTATGAACGTCACGTGCTCGCAGTTGACGATGATGCGGCGCGCGCCGGACGAGATATAGGTGTCCATCTCGTCGCGCAGCGCCGGCACCGACGCGATATCGATATCGCGCGGCGGGGCGATGACCGCTATGTCGTTCCATTCACGCATACGGCCATGATTCCCCGGCGCATGCGCTTCTAATCAACGCGGACGGCGGACGCGCCATGCGAGGGGGCGTACGGAAATCGCCCGGCCGAGCCGTGCGTCGACCTTGAGCCGGACGCGGGATGGCGCGAGGCCGATCTCGGATCGGACGGATGGCCATTATTTCCAGTTTTGTGACGCACTTCCTGCGAAAACACGGGTGACCTATCGCCACAACAGGCATAAGCGACCCCGCTACCAGCACGATGCGCGAACCGCACCCCCATTTCTGCAGGATGCGCGTCACAAAACTGGAATAATTGGCCACCGAGCCCGGAGGTACGCCGCGCGAAGGGGTCTGCGCCCGTAAACCGGCCGCGCGCGCCCCTCGGCTACTCGAACTCGAGCGCCACGAGCGCGATGTCGTCCTCGAGCGCGGAGTCGGTGAAAGCATCGAGCTCGTCGAGGACGCCCTGGCAGAGTCCCCGTGCGCCGTCCGCGCTCCGCTCGAGCAGGATCTCGCGCAGGCGCTGCTCGCCGAAGAACTCGCCCTCGGCGTTTCTCGCCTCGATGGCGCCGTCCGTGTACATGAAGAGGATGTCGCCGGGCGAGAAGGTGAATGTCCCACCCTGGTACGCCATGCTCTCGAAGGCGCCCACCACGCCGGACTGCGTGCTCAGCAGCTCCGCCTCGCGCGCGGCGCCCTTGCCATCCTCGCCGTGCGCCTCGCGCAAAAGCATCGAGGGCGGGTGGCCCGCCGAGCAGTAAGCCGCCTCGCCGCGGCGCAAATCGAGCCGGGCGACGAACATGGTGGCGAACGTCTCCACGCGCGAGAAGCTCATGAGCATGGCGTTGAGCGCGCGCACCATCGCCACGGGGCTCAGCCCCTCCCATGCATACGCCGTGAGCGCGGTCTTCACGAGCGCCGACATCGACGCCGCCTCGACGCCCTTGCCCGACACGTCGCCCAAGATCATGACGGCGCGGTCGTCGGGCAGGCGCATGAGCGTGTAGAAGTCGCCGCCCACGAGTGCCTGGCGCGTGGCGGACGAATACAGCGCGTCGCCGATGATGCCCGGCACCTCGCCGAGCGCGCTCTTCATGCCCGCCTGGAGCGTCTGGGCGATGCGCGTCGTCTCCGTGTGCTCGCTCTCCTCGCGCTCCCTGAGCTCGAACTCGTGGGCAAGGCGCGTCAGGTAGTCGAACTCGATGTCGTCGATGGGCTCCTGCGAGTCGTCGCGCAGCAGCAGGAACCGAGCCGGCACCGGACTGCCGAGCGCAACGAGGCCGGGTTCGTCGCCCTTCATCGCCGCAAGGTTGGACGAGCCGTCGATGCCGCGCACCTCGACGAAGGCGCCCTGGTCGGGCAGGCCGTGGCTGGCGAGCCACCTGCCCACGCGCGAGAGCCGCTCGATGCGCGTGATGCGCGTCCCCTCGAGGTCGCCCTCATTCTCCGGGCCGTGCTGGCCGAGGGAGAACGGGTCGCGGACGGATTGCCCCACGAACGCCGCGGGTGCGGTGGTGGAGAAGAAGAGCTGGTCGATGTCGCCGGGCAGCGGCACGCGGTTCCCGCCCTCGAAGTCGATCGCAAAGACCGCCCGCTCGTCGTCGTGGACGATGGGGCACACATGGCAGTCGAGGACGCGCCGCACCTCGGCGACCGCCTCCGCCCACGCGATGCCCTTGTCGCCGCCCATCGCGTACACGACGTCGCGCACGTGGTTGAGCGAGCGCCCGAGCTCGGCGGTGCGGCTCGCGCGCATGCTCGTCACAAGGCTCATGAGCTCGATGGACAGGTAGTCGCACACGACCTCGATCACGTTCACGTCGTAGCTGCGCGAGGTGGTGGGGCGCTTCCAGCCGAGCTCCATGACGCCGAGCAGCTGCGTGCCGAAGAACAGCGGCACGGCGATGAGCGTCTTGTACGGCGGCATGTACTGGGGCCTGAGCTTGCGGCTCTTGCGCATATCGAGGTCGTAGATGGATCCGGTATCCTCCCGCGCGTCCTCCCCCGGCCGCACGATGGACAGACGGCACGACGAGCCCTTCCGGAGCACGTACGTGGGGACGCCGACGCCGAAGGGGATGAATTCGGGCACGTAGTCGTGCACGAGGCTCTCGGAGATGGCGCGCAGCTTGAACCCGCCGCCCTCGGAGAAGTAGACCTCCGCGCCGTCCGCGTCGAGCGCGTCGGCGAGCTTGTTGAGGACGGTGTCCAGAAGCGCGGGAAGGCTCTCGGCGCCGACGGTGGACATGATGACCGAGAGCGTGCCCGAAAGGCGCTTATTCGCCGCCTGGAGCTCGGAGACCATGCGCCGCATCTGGCGGTCGTAGGCGTAGCGCTCCTCGAGGCTGTGAACGGTGAGGAGGGCGGAGCCGCGCGCCGCGTGGCGCTTCAGCAGGCGCCGGCGGAACGTGGCGGAACCCGCGACTTGGATGGCGCGCACGAGCACGGGGACGAACGAGCCGTCCGAGAGCTTGAGCATGAGCGTGCAGTCGCTGCCGTCGAGCAAGAAGGGCAGCCGGTGGCCGTCGGCGCGCTCGAAGGAATCGCTGAACAGCAGGTCCTTGATGTCGGTGTCGATGACGCGCTCGCGCGGCATGCCCACGAGCTCGAGGAAGCGGGTGTTCGCATGGAAGATGGAGCCGTCGAGGTCGCACGCCACGACGGCATCGCTCGTGAGCTCCGCGACACGCGTGAGCTCGGCCAGCTCGTCACGACCGGAAGACTCCATGGCACTCCCCTCGTCCGCGCGGACCTCGGGGCGCGTGCGGCTGCGGCGCGGTGCCCCGATAAGAAAAAAGCCTCCGAGGAGGCTTCGAGGATTCGATGGTGTCGGAGGCGGGACTTGAACCCGCATGTCCGTGGTTAGGACACTAGCACCTCAAGCTAGCGCGTCTGCCAATTCCGCCACTCCGACAAAAGCAGCAAGGAGTATATTACCCAACCCACCCCCGATGCGCAAGGGGGAATTTTGAGAAATTCCTTGAGTCATTGGGGACGGGTTCAATTGACTCAGCGAGTCATTGGGGACGGGTTCAATTGACTCGCCCGCCGCCTGCGCGCCCGCACACCCGCCCGCTCGCGCGAGACGCGCGGCGCCGGCCCCTACCGCCGCTACTCCCCCAGCTGGGCCCGCGCGAGATCGATGCGCCCCTGCGGCGCGATGGATAGCTCCTCGATGCGTTCCGAGCCCACGTAGGGCGCGCCTTGGAACAGGAGCGGGATGACGGGGCAATCGCGACCGATGGCGGCGTCCGCCTCCTGGAGCAGCGCGATGCGGTTCGCCTCCTCGAGCGTGGTACGCGCCGTGGCGAGCAGCTCGTCCACGCGCTCGTCATGGTATCCCGAGACGTTCGTGGAGGAGGCGTTTCCCGAGAAGAAGAGCGGGAACAGCACGCCGTCCATCACGGGCGCGTCCGTCGCCCAATCCATGCGCACGAGGTCGAAGTCCCGCGCCGCGACGCGCTCGCGCAGCGTCTCGATGTCCACATCCTCGGGTTCGCAGGTCACGCCCACCTTCGCCAGGTTCTCCACGACCGCTTCGATGACCTCGCGATGCCCGCCGTCCGCGTTGTACAGCAGGCGCACCGTGAGGCCGCGCGCATCATCCTCGAGCACGGGATACACGGCGTCGAGCAGCTCTTCCGCGCGGGCGGTGTCGTAAGCCGCGTACGGCCATGCAGCCTCACGGTAGCCCGCGATGGCGGGCGAGACCACGCCGTCGGCGGCGCGGCGCGTCTCGCGGTAGAGGGTGTCGGCGAGGTACGCGCGATCGATGGCGAGTGAGAGCGCACGGCGCACGTCGGCGTTGCCGAGCGCTTGCCCCTGCACGTTGCAGGCCAGCATGCTCGTCGCCAAGCCGGTGCAGCATACGAAGTGGTCGTCGCCCGTCATGACGCTACCGTCCTCCACGCGCCCTAGGCTCGAGGCGGCGCCATGCGCGTCGCGCACCGGACAGCGGCACACGTCGACCTCGTCGGTCTGGAAGCGTTGGAACGCCTGCTCGACGTCCTCGGCGATCTCGAGGCGCACCGAGGCGAGCGTCGCGGGCTCGCCGGCATAGGCGTCGAAGCGCGCGAGCTCGATCTGCGCCGTCCCCGGCTCCCACGAGCCCGCCATCTGGAAGGGGCCGTTTCCCACCGGCTGGGCGGCGAACGACTCGGGGTCCTCATCGGCGAGCACGGGCACGGGGCCCAGCGCGGGATGCGCGAGGACATAGGGGAAATCCGCATAGGGCGTGCGCAGCGCGATGCTCAACGTGGCATCATCCGGGCAGCTCACGCCTGTGAGCTCGCGCGCGGCGCCCGCGCGCAGCTCGGCGTAGCCCTCGATCACGGAGAGCATGCTCGCAAGGCCCGAGGGCTCGGTCTCCTCCGACGCCGCACTCGCGGGATTCACGATGCGCTCCCAGGCGCGCTTAAAGTCGGCGGAGGTCACGGTATCGCCGTTGTGGAACGTCGCCTGCCGCAGGTGGAACGTGAACGTGCGCGCGTCGTCGGACACCTCGTAGCGATCCGCCGCGAGGCAGGTGAGCTCGCCCGTGGCGAAGTCGAAGGAGGTGAGGGAATCGAAGAGCTGCCAGACCACGGCGAGCGAGCTCGCATCGGTCGCGCCGCAGGGATCGATCGAACGGGGCGGCGCGATGCACACCGAGAGCGGCTGATCCGCCGCGACATCTCCGCTGCCGGGATCCTCAGCAGTGATGCGCCCGCAAGCGGAGAGCGCCACGAGCGCAGCCGCGCCGAGCGCCCCACCGATGAACGTTCTGCGATCAAGCATCTCGCAGCCCTTTCCCCGACGGAGGGCAGCCCCCGCCGGCGCTCGATTGTAGCCGCGTCGGAACGCTAGATGACGTCCACGCCCACGATGCCGCCCTGCGGGAAGAAGAACATGCAGAGCACGACGCACACGGCGAAGACGATGGCGACGATGACCGTCAGGCGGTCGAGGTTGCGCTCCATGATGCCCGTGGCGGCGTTGGAGTTGTACAGGCTGCTCGCGATCATGTCCGAGATGCCCGTGCCCTTGCCGGAGTGCATGAGGACGAGCGCGATGAGAGCGAGCGTGGAGAGCGCCCACACGATGAAGATGAGAATCTGGAAGGGACCCATGGATTCAAGCTCCTGCTGATAGCCGTTAGGTGTAACGGACGGTATGGTACCACATCGGCTTGGCGAGCGCTCGCGAGGCAGGGTGGGCGTGGAGAAATCTACGCGTTCGAGGGGCGGCGCGCAGCGGCGGGGCAGCAGGGCGCGGCGCGCGCTACAGGACGGCCGCGATCGCTTCGGCGATGTCGTCGCCCCGATAGGCGTGCGTGGCTGCGCGCTCAGCTTCCTCGCTCGCGTTGAAGGCGACGGATGTCCCCACGAGCTCGAAGAGCGGTATATCCGATCGGCTGTCCCCGACCGCGATGCAGGCGCAAGGGTCGATCCCGCGGGCGGCGCAAAGCTCACGCGCATAGACGCACTTGCCCTCGCTCTCGAGCGCACGCGCCACCCCGCCCGTGCACACGCCGTCTGCGACCTCGAGCTCGGACCCCACGTAGCCGTCGAACCCATACTGCGCGCAGAGGAACTCCCCCACGACGCCCCAGGCAAGCGAGGCGATGTGCGCCTCCGCGCCCGCCGCGTGGACGGCCTCGACGGCGCGGCGCACGCCCTCGACGAGCGGCATGTCCTCGAGCAGGCCGAACAGCTCGTCCCGGCTGCGTCCGGCGTACCCCGCCGCGTCGATGCGGCACACCTCGTCGTTGTCGATCTCGCCGCGCGCGTAGGCAGCCTCTGCCTCCTCCATCGCGCGCCCGTGCCCGAGCAGGCCCGCCAGGTACGCCCCCGAGGTCACGCCCCGGGTGAGCGTCCCGTCGATGTCGAAGAACACGATCCGCATCATCTTCCCCTCCTCATGGGTTGGTTGGGGACGTGTTCCTTCCAACCCATTCTCAGCCTATCGCTATGAATTCATGCACTTCGTCACGCGCGAAATGGTGTTATGGCCGACCCCCGTCAGCCGCTCCAGCTCCTTCACCGTGATGCCTGCCGCGCGAAGCGACCGCAGCGCCTCGTCCCGCCGCTCCCGCGGCAGCTTCTTCACGTCCGCGGGCTCGATGCCGCGCAATGCGCAGCGCGCCACCTCGAGGGCGTCCTCATCGGACACGCGTCTCGTTGTCCTGAAACAATACGACCCGAACCGTCCATCGCTGCAGAAGCGCAGGAACCCCTCCCTGCCGCCGACCATGTCGAGCACCATGGTCGTATCCACGACGCGCGCCTCACCCAGATACTCTCGATAGCTGCTCCACGGATACGCATCAATGGAACCCATGCCCGCCTTGACGGGATTCTCGTGAATATAGCGAACCGCTTGGAGCAGCTGGGCATCGCTCGCTATGGGAACGCTGGCGAAGCGGCCTTGGAACACGGCGCCCACATGGCCGGTCTTCTCGTTGAAACGACGCGCGTATGCCGTGGCGAGCGCGTGCATGAAATGGCTGAGTGCATGCTTCGGGTCATCGAGCAGCAGGTGAACATGGTTCCCCATGAGGCACCATGCGATGACCTTCACGTCCCCGGCCGCCGCCTTCTCCTTGAGCAGCTTCAAGAAGGTTCGCCGATCGGAATCGTCTTCAAAAATGATCTGCTTGCCATTGCCTCGGAGCATCACGTGGTACAAGCCGAACTCCGAGTACTGTCTGGGTGGCCTTGGCATAGACGGCTCCTCTCTCGCGACGACGCGGCGCTTGAAGCATCAAGCAAGTTGAGGAGCTTATAGAGTTTAGGGAATCAAAGCGTGCAGAGAGCCCTGGTTTCGGCAAATGGCGCGAACGGATTCGCGAGCGAAAAAAGGGGTTGAAAGGAACACGTCCCCAATCAACCCATCAAACGAAAAAAGGGGTTGGTTGGAACACGTCCCCAACCAACCCCTTGGCGAGCTACTCCTCGGTAGCGAGGATGCGGCCGGTCATCTCGGCGCTCGGCTCAAGGCCGGCGAGCGAGAGCAGGGTGGGCGCGATGTCGGACAGGCGCCCGTCCTCGATGCCGGTGAGCTTCGCCTTCGGATCGACCACGATGAGCGGCACGCGGTTGGTGGTGTGCGCCGTGAACGGGTGCTGTACGCCCTCGTCGTCCACGTCGTACATGTGATCCGCGTTGCCATGGTCGGCCGTGATGAGGGCGAAACCGCCCTTCGCGAGAATCGCGGGGATGATCTTCGACAGACCATCGTCCACGGCCTCGACGGCCTTCACCGCGGCGTCGAACACGCCGGTGTGACCCACCATGTCGCAGTTCGCGTAGTTCACGATGTAGAAGTCCGCGGCGTCGGACTCGATGGCCGCGAGCAGCTTCTCGGTGACCTCGGGCTCCGACATCTCGGGCTGCAGGTCGTACGTGGCGACCTTCGGCGAGGGAACGAGCACGCGCTCCTCCCCCTCCTTGGGCTCCTCCACGCCGCCGTTCAGGAAGAACGTCACGTGCGCGTACTTCTCGGTCTCGGCCGTGTGCAGCTGCTTCAGGCCGTTCTGCGCAATGACGTCGGCGAGCACGTTCTCGGGGAAGGTCTTGGGGAAGGCCACCTCGACGTTCTTGAACGTGTCGTCGTACTCCGTCATGGTGATGAAGTGCGAGAGCCTCGGGGCGACCTTGCGCTCGAAGCCGTCGAACCCGTCCTGGGTGAACGCGCGCGTCATCTCACGGGCGCGGTCGGGACGGAAGTTGAAGAACACCATGGCGTCGCCGTCGTGCACGCCCTCGTTATGGCAGGCGAAGGGCTCGACGAACTCGTCGCCGCGCGGGTCGCGCTCGTAGTAGGCGAGCACACCCTCGACCGGGTCGACGTCCGCGTCGCTCGGCAGCGTGATGACGTCGTAGGCGCGCTCGACGCGCTCCCAGCGGTTGTCGCGGTCCATGGCCCAGTAGCGGCCGGACACGGTGGCGATGCGTGCATCGACACCCGTGTACTTGGAGAGCGCCTCGAGGTTCTCCTGAAGCGTCTTGAGGTAGCCGGCACCGGAGTGCGGGTCCACGTCGCGGCCGTCCATGAAGCAGTGGAAGCGGATGCGCTCCACGCCGTGCATGGCCGCGAGCACCGAGAGGACCTCGCCGTGGCGCTGCATGGAGTGCACGCCGCCGGGCGAGACGAGGCCGAGCAGGTGCACGGTCCCGCCGATGCGCGCCACGTCGGACATGGCGTGCGCGAGCGTGGGGTTCTCCTCGATGGAGCCATCGATGATGGCGTTGTTGATGCGGCTGAGCTCCTGGAACACGATGCGGCCGGCACCGATGTTCAGGTGGCCGACCTCGGAGTTACCCATCTGGCCGGCCGGCAGGCCCACGTCCTCGCCCGACGCGCCGAGCGTCGTGTGCGGGTACTTCTCCCAGAGCTCGTCCAGGAAGGGCTTGTTGGCCTTGTAGACGGCGTTGTTGTCGCCCGCGGGGGCGAGGCCGAAGCCGTCCATGATCACCAGGAGCGCAGGAAGGTGACGCTCAGCCATCCCTACTCCCCCGCCTTCTCGACCATCGCGGAGAAGCTATCGGCCTTGAGCGAGGCGCCGCCCACGAGCGCGCCGTCCACGTCCTCCTTGGCGAGGAAGCCGGCGATGTTCTCGGGCTTGGCGGAGCCGCCGTAGAGCACGCGGATGCCGTCGGCGATCTCCTGGCCGAAGATCTCGACGAGCGTGGCGCGGATGGCGCCGCAGACCTCCTGGGCGTCATCGGCCGTGGCGGTCTTGCCGGTGCCGATGGCCCAGATGGGCTCGTAGGCGATGACGAGCTCGTCGCCGCTCTTGATCTCCACACCCTCGAGGCCGGCCTTGATCTGGCCGGTCACGAACGCGACGTGCTCGCCCGCCTCGCGGGTCTCGAGGCTCTCGCCGCAGCAGAAGATCGGGACGATGCCGGCGGCGATGAGCGCCTTGGCCTTCTTGTTCTCGTCCGCGTCGGTCTCCTTGAAGTAGTCGCGGCGCTCGGAGTGGCCGATGATGCAGTAGGTGCAGCCGGCGGACTTCAGCATCGCGCAGGAGGACTCGCCGGTGTAGGCGCCCTTCTCCTCCCAGTAGACGTTCTGGGCACCGAGCTTCACGGGCGCGGCCTGGATGCGGTCGTGCACGGTCGTAATGTCGATGGTCGGCGGGCAGACGACGACCTCGACGCCCGCGGGAACCTCGTTCAGGGCCTCGGCCAGCTCGTCGGCGAGCTTGGCGGCCTCGGCCACGTCGTTGTTCATCTTCCAGTTGCCCGCAATGAGGCGGGTGCGCTTACTCTGCGTCATCGAGAGCCTCCACTCCCGGCAGCGGCTTGCCCTCGACGAGCTGCATCGAGGCGCCACCGCCCGTAGAAATGAACGTCATCTTGTCGGCCAGGCCGAACTTGTTCACGGCCGCCACGGAGTCGCCGCCGCCGATCACGGAGTCGCAGTCCTGGTTGGCCGCGATGGCCTCGGCGATCGCCTTGGTGCCATGGGCGAACGTGTCCATCTCGAACACGCCGCACGGGCCGTTCCAGAACACGGTCTTGGCGCCGGCGATGGCATCGGCGAAGAGCTTCTCGGTCTCGGGGCCGATGTCGAGGCCCTGCCAGCCGTCCTCGATCTCGCCGGTCTTGGCGATCTTGGTGTTGGCGTCGTTCGAGAAGTCGTCGGCGACGACGTTGTCGACGGGGAGCAGGAAGGTCACGCCGTTCTTCTTGGCCTTGTCGAGCATCTCGAGCGCGCGGTCGCACCAGTCGTCCTCGCACAGGGAGTTGCCGATCTTGCCGCCCTGCGCCTTGGCGAAGGTGTAGGCCATGCCGCCGCCCACGATGACGGTGTCGGCGGAGTCGAGCAGGCGGTCGATGACGCCGATCTTATCGGAAACCTTGGAGCCGCCGAGGATGGCCACGAACGGGCGCTTGGGGTC
Source organism: Enorma timonensis (assembly GCF_000321165.1). Classification (NCBI taxonomy): domain Bacteria; kingdom Bacillati; phylum Actinomycetota; class Coriobacteriia; order Coriobacteriales; family Coriobacteriaceae; genus Enorma; species Enorma timonensis. The sequence continues at coordinate 6,211 of NZ_CAPF01000005.1, read as the reverse complement.
GCCGAAGAGGCCGGAGAGGGTCGAGACCTCCTTCTCGAGCAGGAAGCCGGCGACGGCGGGCAGGTACTCGGCGGGGCCCACGACGGAGCCCTGCGCGCGGTGCGCGGTGCCGAAGGCGTCGAGCACGAAGATGTCGGCGAGGTCGGCGAGCTTCTTGGCGATCTCGGGGTCGTTCTTCTTCTCGCGCTTGTCGAAGCGGACGTTCTCGAGGACGAGCACCTGGCCGGGCTCGAGCGCGGCGGCGGCAGCGGCGGCCTCGTCACCGTAGGTGTCGGGGACGAAGGTCACGTCGAGGCCGGAGAGCTCGGCGAGCTTCTCGGCGACCGGCTTGAGCGAGAGCGCCGGCTCCGGGCCGTCGCCCTTCGGGCGGCCGAGGTGGCTCATGAGGATGACCTTGGCGTTGTGGTCGACGAGGTACTTGATGGTGGGGATGGCGGCCTCGATGCGGGTGGTGTCACCCACGACACCGTCGGCCACCGGCACGTTGAAGTCCACGCGCACGAGCACGCGCTTGCCGTCGACATCGATGTCGCGGATGGTCTTCTTGTTGAAAGCCATGTGATCCTGCCTTTCAGAAGAGATGGATAGGGGGATGCGGCCGGGCGCGACCCGGCCCGCGACGGCCCCGGGGAGCCCGCGCAAAGCAAGGGCGCGACCTGGGCTCACGCCCGAAGCCGCGCCCTGAGACGCTACACCCTATGCGAGCACAGCGGAAGCCATGGACTTACGCCACGAACTTCTCGAAGTACTTGATGGTGCGGACCATCTGGGAGGTGTAGGAGTTCTCGTTGTCGTACCAAGAGGTGACCTGGACGAGGCTCTGGCCGTTGCCCAGATCCTGGACCATGGTCTGGGTGGCGTCGAAGATCGAGCCGTGGGTCTCGCCGATGATGTCGGTGGAGACGATGTCGTCGGTGTTGTAGGCGAAGGTCTCCGGGATGGTCTCGGCGTAGGCCTTCATGGCGGCGTTGACCTCGTCGACCGTCACGACCTTGTCAACCACGGCGTAGAGGTTGGTGAGGGAGCCGGTCGGGGTGGGAACGCGCTGGGCGGCACCGATGAGCTTGCCGTTGAGCTCGGGGAGCACGAGGCCGATGGCCTTGGCGGCACCGGTGGAGTTCGGCACGATGTTCTGCGCGCAGGTGCGGCTGCGGCGCTTGTTGCCCTTGCGCTGCGGGCCGTCGAGCGGCATCTGGTCGCCGGTGTAGGCGTGGATGGTGGTCATGATGCCGGACACGATGGGCGCGAAGTCGTTCAGACCCTTGGCCATCGGGGCGAGGCAGTTGGTGGTGCAGGACGCGGCGGAGATGATGTTGTCGTCGGCCGTGAGCTGCTCATGGTTCACGTTGTAGACGATGGTGGGCAGGTCGTTGCCGGCGGGAGCGGAGATGACGACCTTCTTGGCGCCAGCGTCGATGTGGGCCTGCGCCTTCTCCTTGGAGGTGTAGAAGCCGGTGCACTCGAGCACGACGTCGACGCCGAGCTCGCCCCAGGGGAGGTTACGCGCGTCGGGCTCCTTGTAGATGGTGATCTCCTTACCGTCAACGGTGATGGAGTTCTCACCAGCAGTGACCTCGTGGTCGCGGCTGTAGTTGCCCTGCGTGGAGTCGTACTTCAGCAGGTACGCGAGCATGTCCGGAGAGGTGAGGTCGTTGATGGCGACGATCTCGGAGCCCTCGTGACCGAACATCTGGCGGAACGCGAGACGACCGATGCGGCCGAAGCCATTAATCGCAACCTTTACTGCCATGTGTGTCTCCTTTCGTAGGGTCCGGCAGGCTCCTTGCCTACCGTTCAGACCCACAAACAAACCACTCACCAAATATACCTGTTTTTCTGAAGCCCATTCGCGTAAATACGGACTTTTTGACGAATCCCTTGCAGACGCGGGGTCCGGCGAGTCATTGGGGACGGGTTCATTTGACTCAGTGAGTCATTGGGGACGGGTTCATTTGACTCAGGGGGCAAATGTGAGTCAATGGGGACGGGCTCGATTGACTCAAGAGACCAATGAAAACGGCTTCGCCTTGCTTGATGAGTCAAACGAACCCGTCCCCAATGACTCCTCAGTCTTGATGAGTCAATTGAACCCGTCCCCAATGGCTCCTCAGCCTTGATGAGTCAAATGAACCCGTCCCCAATGACTCACTGGTTGAGGAGCTTCTCGAGGCGGAGCACCCGGTGGTAGAGCGCCGACTTCGAGAGCGGCGGGTCGCACACCTCGCCCAGGTCGCGCAGGGACAGGTCGGGGTGCGCGAGGCGCAGGTCGCAGAACTCCTCGAGCGCCTGCGGCAGGCTTCCCCGCAGGCCGCGCGCCTCCGCCTCGGCGATGAGCTCGAGCTGGCGCTGCGCGGCGCCGGCGCTGCGCGTCTGGTTCGCGAGCTCGGCGTTGACCTTGCGGTTCACCTCGTTCTTCACCGACTTCATGGCCCGCGCGTCGTCGAGCGCCCGCACCGAGCGCGTCGCCCCCACGGCCTCGAGCAAATCACGCACGTCGTCGCCGCTCTTCACGTACACCGCGTAGCTGAGCTTGCGCCGGTTTACCCGCGCATGGATGCCGATCTCGCCGATGAGCCCGGCGATCGCCTGCGCGAGCTCCTCGCCCTGCACCGCGATCTCCAGGTGGAAGTCGCCGCGTGGGTCGGCCACGAAGCCGCCGGCGATGAGCGCGCCGCGGATGTAGGCGAGCCGGCAGCACGGGCGCGCGACCACGTGACGCGGGATGCCCCCCACCAGGCCGCCGCGACGGTCGAGCACGCCCAGGAGCACGAGCGCCTTGTCGAGCCCGGGCTGGTCGGGCAGGGAGATGAGGTAGTTGCGCACCTTGTGGAGGACGGAACGGCGCACGGTGAACTCGGTCTTGAGCTTGAGCACCTTGTGCGTGAGCCCGATCATGGTGCGCGCCACCGCGCCCGTCTCGGTCGCGACGGTGAGCCGGTAGCGCCCCGGGCCCGCGATGGAGAGCGTGCCGCACACGCGCGCGAGCGCGGCGAGCGTCGCCAGGTCGCAGAACTCGCAGACGGGCGGCTGGCGAGAGAGCTCGTCGCGCACCTCGGCGGTAAAGGACATCGAATCACCTTTCTCCTCGCGCCCCGCGCGGCGCGGACGGCGGGCTGGCCGCGCCGTCCGGCGCGCTAGTGGGCCTCCCCCGACGCGGTCGTGTTCGCGCGCGCCAGGTCGCGGTGCGAGGTCGTCACATGGTACTGCTGGCGCTCCAGGTAGCGGGCCGTGGCCTCGGCGATGGCGACGCTGCGGTGCTGGCCGCCCGTGCAGCCGATGGCGATCGAGAGCTGCGGCTTGCCCTCGGCCACGTACCCGGGCATGACGGCGTCGAGCAGCTGGCACCACGCCCTCCAGAACGCCTGCGTGTTGGGGTGGTCGAGCACGAAGCTCGAGACCTTCTCGTCGAGCCCCGTGAGCCGGCGCATGGCGGGGTCGTAGAAGGGGTTCGGCAGGAAGCGGACGTCGATCATTATGTCGGCCTCGACGGGCATGCCGTGCTTGAAGCCGAACGAGAACACCTGGACATCCATGAGCTGCTGGTCAGTGAGCTCGGAGAAGGCGAGGCGGAGCTTCGAGCGCAGCGCCGCGACGCGCAGGCGGCTCGTGTCGATGATCATGTCCGCGTGGTCGCGCACGGCGGCGAGCTGCGTGCGCTCGCGCTGGATGGCGTCGGCCGTGGTCTCGCCCGGCTTCGCGAGCGGATGCCGGCGGCGGTTCTCGCTGTAGCGACGAATGAGCACCTCGTCCGACGCGTCGAGGAACACCACCTTGCAACTCATCTCGTGGTCGCGGAGGCTCTGGATGGTGTCGAGCAGCTCGTCGAAGAGCCCCTGGCTGCGCAGGTCGCATGTGACGGCGAGGTGGCGCCCCACGCCCGTGTTGATGCCCACGAGCTGCGCGAGCTGGAGCACGAGGCTCGGCGGGAGGTTGTCGATGCAGAAGTAGCCCATGTCCTCGAAGACGTGCAGGGCCTGCGTACGGCCCGAGCCGCTCATCCCCGTGATGACGACGATGTCGGGCACGCGGTCGGCGAGCTCGGCGGCGGTGATCGCCTGGGGGTTGACGTCTGCCATGGGGGCCTCCTTGCACGCGGGACACGACGCTTCCAGTATACCGCGAACGGGGCCTATCCCCGCGCGCCCTCGGCCTCCCCCGCGCCCGTGGGCTCCGCGCTCACGGCAGCGGGTTCTGTGCCCGCAGGCTCCGCGCCCGCGGCAGCGTTCTCCGCGCCCGCGGCGCCCTCGGCATCCCCCGCGAGCTCGCGCTCCCACGCGCGCAGCGTGTCGTACACGGCCTGCGCCACCTGATCGGGCACGCCCTTCACGGCGGCGATGTCCTCCGCGCTCGCCGCGCGCAGCCGCTTCATGGAGCCGAAATGCCGCATGATGGCCTTCTTGCGCGTGGGGCCGACGCCCTCCACCTCGTCGAGGATCGACACGGTCATGGCCTTGTCGCGCAGCTCGCGGTGGAAGGTGATGGCGAAGCGGTGCGCCTCGTCGCGCACCTGCTTGATGAGGTAGAGCGAGGCCGAGCCGTTCGGCAGCACGACGGGGGCGTCGTCCCAGGGGACGAACACCTCCTCGTCCGCCTTCGCGAGGCCGCAGACCGGGATGTCGAGCCCGAGCGCCTCGAGCTGCGTGAGCGCGGCCGTGAGCTGGGGCTTGCCGCCGTCGACCACGAGCAGGTCGGGGCGGCTGCCGAAGCGCTCGTCCGCCATGCGCTCGGGAGCGTAGCGCCGCCCGAGCACCTCCTGCATGGAGAGGAAGTCGTTCGCCTCGCCCGTGATGCTCCGCACCCGGAAGCGCCGGTACTGGCTCTTATCGGCCCGGCCGTTCGTGAACACGACCATGGAGGCCACCGTGAAGGCGCCGTGGATGGTGGAGATGTCGAAGCACTCGATGCGCAGCGGCGGCGCGGGCAGGGCGAGCGCGCTCTCGAGCTCCAGCAGCGCCCGGTTCGCGCGGTCGTCCGCGTAGCCGGTGCGCATCATGTAGCGCATGAGGGCGTGGCGCGCGTTGCGCTCGCAGGTCTCGAGCAGGTGGCGCTTCTCGCCGCGCTGCGGGCGGTGTAGGCGGCACACGCGGCCGCGCTTCCCCGTGAGCCACTCGCCCAGAAGCTCGGCGTCCTCGAGCTCCACCGCCACGTCCACCTCGGCGGGGATGTCCGAGGTCTCGTCGTAGTAGCGCTTGATGAAGCCCGACACGAGCTCCTCCTCGCCCACATCGAGCCCCTTGTCGAGGATGAACTCGCAGCTGCGCTGCATGCGGCCGTCGCGCACGGCGAACACGCAGGAGCCGGCGATCGTCTCCTCGCGGAAGAACCCCACGACGTCGATGTCCACGCGCGAGGGGAAGACGACCTGCTGGCGGTCGTCCAGGCCGTCGATCACCTCGAGCCGGCGCTTCACGCGCGCCGCGCGCTCGAAGTCGAGGTCCGCGGCGGCCTCGGCCATCTCGGCCTTGAGCTCGTCCACGACCTCGCCGCGCCGGCCGGAGAGGAACCGCTCCACGCGGCGCACGGAGCCGGCGTACTCCTCGGGCGTCACCGCGCCCACGCACGCCCCCGGGCCGCGCCCCACGTGGTAGTCGAAGCAGGGCCTGCCCTTCTGCGCGCAGATGAGGCCGATGATGTCCTCGTCGCCCGCGTGCGCCTCGATGAGCCGGCGCGTGCGCTTCCACTCCGCGCACGACGCGCTGCAGATGGGAATGACCTTGCGGATGGTGTCGATGACGTCGCGCGCGGCGCGACTGTCGGTGTAGGGGCCGAAGTAGCGCGTGCCGGGCTTGTGCTTCTCGCGCGTGTACTTGATGGCGGGGAAGACGTCGCCGCGCGTGATGGCGATGAAGGGATAGCTCTTGTCGTCCTTGAAGTCGACGTTGAAGTACGGGCGGTACTGGCCGATGAGCTCGCGCTCCAGGACGAGCGCCTCGTGCTCGGAGTCGACCACGATGTAGTCGAAGCTCTCCACGAGCTGCATCATGAGCGGAATCTTCGCGCGCTCGTCGGCGAGCGTCACGTACTGGCGCATGCGGGCGCGCAGGTTCTTGGCCTTCCCCACGTAGATGATCGTGCCGGAGGCGTCCTTCCACAAATAGCAGCCGGGCTGCGTGGGCACCTGCGCCACCTCGGCGGCGAGCCGGGCGAGGTGCTCGGCGGCGGTGCCGGGGGCGGGGGTCGCCGCGCGGGGCGCGTCCGGAGCGGGGACGCC
>NZ_CAPF01000006.1:0-20437 GCF_000321165.1 Enorma timonensis | reverse complement strand
GCGTCGGTGGGCGCGTCGCCCAAGCCAGCGGCGACCGCCCCGGGCCCGTCCGTGCGCACCGCGCGCCGTGCATCCATTGCAACCCCTTACCCGGCGGCCCTGCGCGCCGACGATCGATAGGTAAGAAAAAAGCCCGCCGAGGCGGGCTTCATGCATGTGTGGGTGGAGACGAAGGGAATCGAACCCTCGGCCTCTGCCATGCGACGGCAGCGCTCTCCCAGCTGAGCTACGTCCCCAAGCGAGTGTCTATTTTAGCAACTCCACGCCGCGTGTCAACGCCCAATCGCGAATAAAATCCAACCACCGCGCGGCGCGCCCCTACGCCTCCGCGAAGACCGCGCACTCGAAGGGCCGCAAGATCGCCACGTGCGCCGACGCGTCCACCCAGGTGCCCTCGTAGTTGCCCAACAGCTTGTCCATGGCGCTCACGTCGATGGACGAGCCCGAGCGCCCATGCAGCTCGAACTCGCACGGCGCGTCGTCGAACGAGCACAGCACGACGAGGCGCCGCGGCCCCCGCGCGCCCGCGGCCGCCGCGTCCTCGGCAAGCACGCGCTCGTAGGCGATGACCTTCGGCGCGCGCGAGCCCGCGCCCACGAAGCGCACCGCGCCCTCACTCACCACGGGCAGCTCCTTGCGCAGGCGGATGAGCGCGCGGTAGAACTCGAGCATCGAGTCCGCGACCCCGCGCTCCGCCTCCACGTTCACGAGCGGGTAGTTCGGCGCGACCTTGATCCAGGGCTCCCCCGTCGTGAACCCGGCGTGCGGCGCCGCGCTCCACTGCATGGGCGTGCGCGCGTCATCACGCGAGCGCTCGTTCACGATCCGCAGCGCCTCGGCCGGGCTCTTGCCGCGCTCGAGCATGATCTCGTAGTAGTTGCGACTCTCCACGTCGTCGAAATCCTCGATCGAGGTGTAGCCGGGGTTTGTCATGCCAATCTCCTCGCCCTGGTAGATGTAGGGCGTGCCCTGCATGAGGTGCGTGCATACGGCGAGCATCTTGCCCACCTTCTCCCAGCTGCTGCCCGCCTGCCCGGCGCCGCCGCGGCCGCCGAAGCGCGAGATGGCACGCGGCTGGTCGTGGTTGTTCCAGAACAGGGCGTTCCAGCCGCCGCCCTCCTGCATGCGCTCCTGCCAGGTGCGGAACAGCTCGCGCAGCCGCGCGATGTCCGGGTCCATGAGCTCCCACTTGTCGCCGCCGCGGTAATCGACCTTGAGGTGGTGGAAGTTGAACGCCATGTCGAGCTCGTGGTTCTCCGGGCGCGTGTAGCCCACGCAGGCGTCGAGGGTGGTCGAGGCCATCTCCCCCACGGTGAGCATGCCGTCGATCCCCGCGTCGCGCACGAGCCCCCGCAGGTACTCGTGGATGTGCGGGCCGTCGGCGATGAGCGCGCGGCCGGTGCCGTGCGCGTCGTCCTCGAACACATCAGGCTTGGAGATAAGGTTCACCACGTCGAAGCGGAAGCCCGCCACGCCGCGGTCGCGCCAGAAGCGCACCACGTCCGCCATCTCGCGGCGCACCTCGGGGTTCGTCCAGTCGAGGTCGGGCTGGCTCACGTCGTGCATGTGCAGGTACCACTTGCCCAGGCGCGGCTCCCACTGCCACATGCTGCCGCCGAAGATGGACGTCCAGTTCGTGGGGGGCTCGCCGGGGTCGCCCGGGCCGGTCGAGCCGCGGCCGTCGCGCAGGATGTAGTAGCGCTGGTACCGCTCGTCGCCCTCGAGGGCGCGCTGGAACCATTCGTGCTGGTCGGAGGTATGGCAGAGCACCATGTCGAGCATGATGCCCATCCCGCGCGAGCGCGCCTCGCGCACGAGCTCGTCGAAGTCGTCCATCGTGCCGAAGACCGGGTCGACGGCGCGGTAATCCGAGATGTCGTAGCCGTTGTCGCGCTGCGGCGAGGGGAAGAACGGCGTGATCCAGATGTAGCCCACGCCGAGGTACTTGAGGTAGTCGAGCTTCGATGTGATCCCGGGCAGGTCGCCGATGCCGTCCCCGTTGCTATCGCAGAAGCTGCGGATGTAGACCTGGTAGACCGCGATCTTGCCGAGCTCGCGCTCGATCTCCGTCATGATGCCTCCCTCTCTGGGCTTGCGCCCGAAAAGCGCACGGCGGGCGACCCGCTCGAGCCGCCCACCGCACGCTGCGTATACCGAATCCTAGGCCTTGAAATCCACCACGGCCGTCTCGCCGGCGACGGCGTCCATACCCGCGGCGAACGAGATGTCGCGCGCCTGCCCGGGTGCGGAGACCACGAAGGCGGTCACCGTGGGATGCCCCGCGGCGCGGATCTTGTCCTGGTCGAAGGTGAGGAGCCGCTGCCCCGCCTTCACGTGGTCGCCCTGCGCCACGTAGCAGGCGAAGCCGTCGCCGCCCATGTCCACCGTGTCGATGCCCACATGGATGAGGAGCTCCATGCCGTTGGCGAGGCGCAGGCCCACGGCGTGGTTCGAGGCGGGCATGGTCACGGCCACCTCGGCGTCCGCCGGCGCCACGACCTCGCAGGCGTCCGCGGCGGGCTCGATGCACAGGCCGTCGCCCATGCACTTGCTGCTGAACACCGGGTCGGGCATCTCGTCGATGGGCTTCACGGTGCCGGAGAGCGGGGCGACGAGCGATGCGGGGAGGGCGAGGGCGTCGTCCGCCGCGGGGGCGTCCGCGGCCACCTCAACCGTGACCGCCGCGCCGCCGTCCGCGACCGCGAGCCCGCGCTCGGAGGCCGTGAGCTGCTTGCCGCCGACGATGAGCGTGAGCACGAAGGGCACCACGATGGCGATGAGCATGCACGCCGCGAAGATCAGCCAGTAGTCGAAGCGGATGGAGAGGATGCCCGGGATGCCGCCGACGCCGATGGAGAGCGCTTTCACGCCGAAGCCGGTGCAGACCATCGCGGCGATGGCGGAACCGATCATGCCGCACACGAGCGGGAACTTGTACTTGAGGTTCACGCCGAAGAGCGCGGGCTCGGTGACGCCGAGGTAGCACGAGATGCACGCGGGGATGTTCACCTGCTGGGCGCGGTCGTTCTTCTTCTGGAGCACCGTCATGGCGAGCACGGCGGAGCCCTGCGCGATGTTCGACAGCGCGATCATGGGCCAGAGCGTGGTGTACTCGTAGATGCTCACCATCTGGGAGTCGATGGCGTTCGTCATGTGGTGCAGGCCGGTCATGACGAGCGGCGCGTAGAGCAGGCCGAAGAGCGCGGCGAACAGCACGCGGAAGTTCGAGTCGAGACCCCACTGCACGGCGTTGGCGATGGCGTCGCCGATCGCCCAGCCGATGGGTCCGACCACGAGGTGGGCGATGAACACGGCCGGCACGAGCGACATGAACGGCACGACGATCATGCGCACCACCTCGGGCGTGATGCGTGTGAAGAACTTCTCGAGCGCCACGAGCACGAAGGCGGCCATGAGCGCGGCGATGACCTGGCCCTGGTAGCCGGTGCCCACGAACGAGTAGAACCCGAAGTCGTAGGTGTGCGCGGCGATGTCCTCAGGCGAGGCGGTGGCCACGGAGAAGCCGTTCAGGAGCTGCGGCGAGACGAGCGTGAGGCCGAGCACGATGCCGAGGATGGGCGTCGTTCCCATCTTGCGCGTCACCGACCAGCAGATGCCCACGGGCAGCATGTGGAAGACGGCCTCGCCGATGATCCACAGGAAGTTGTACATGGCGTTCCAGAACGCCCACATGTCGGCGATGGACTTCGTGCCGTGCTCGAGGTCGAACACGCCGCCGTCGGTGAAGAAGTTCACCTCGCCGATGATGTTGCGGAAGCCCAGGATGAGGCCGCCGCAGATGAGCGCCGGGATGAGCGGGGCGAAGATCTCGCCCAGGATGCCCATGATACGCTGCGCCGGGTTCTGGTTCGCGCCCGCCGCGGCCTTCGCCGCCTCCTTCGAGACGCCCTCGATACCCGAGATCTTCGTGAACTCCTGGTAGAAGTCCGCGACGTCGTTGCCGATGATGACCTGGAACTGCCCCGCCTGCGTGAACGTGCCCTTGGCGCTCGGGAGCTCCTCGATGGCCTTGACGTCGGCCTTGCCCTCGTCCACGAGCACGAACCGCATGCGCGTCATGCAGTGCGTGACGGCGGAGATGTTCTCCTTGCCGCCCACGAGGTCGAGGAGCTTGCCAGCGTCCTCCGTGTACTTCGCCATGCCCCGCTTCCTTCCTCTCGACCGATTCGCTCGGTCCCCAACTTATTCAAATAAGCAAGCTGAGTATCGCAAACTTATTTAAATAAGTTGTCGGAAATGAAGGAGCTCCCGGCGAGCGGTCGATACGCGCCGCCGAACGGTCGGCCTGCGCCGTGTTTCACATCTTATTCAAATAAGTTACACTTACAAGGAGCGCGGCGGAGGCGCATGCCGCGCGCGGAGCGCGACGAGAGGAGCGGACCTGTGAAGGCGCGATACGACACCATCTACCGGGACATGCTCGACAGCATCGAGGACGGCTCGTACCCCTACCAGAGCCTCCTGCCCTCGGAGAGCGCGCTCACCCAGGCCTTCGGCTGCTCGCACAACACCATCCGCCGCGCGATCGCGCTGCTCAAGGAGCGCGGCTACGTGCAGCCCATCCACGGCAAGGGCGTGCGCGTGATCTGGCGCCCGCGCGAGCGCGCCACGTTCGAGGTGGGCGGCATCGAGAGCTTCCGCGAGACCGTCGAGCGCAACCACCTCGAGGCCAAAACCAAGGTCACGGACCTCGCCGGCATTGTCGCCGATGAAGCGCTCTCCGAGCTGACCGGCCACCCCCTCGGCGCGCGCCTCGTCACGGTCGAGCGCGTGCGCGTGCTGAACGGCCGGGCGCTCATCCTCGACCGGAGCTATTTCCTCGCCGACGCCGTGCCCGGCCTCACCGCGGAGGTGGCGGAACGCTCCATCTACGACTACCTCGAGGGGGAGCTCGGCACGGTGATCGAGACGAGCAAGCGCACCATCACGGTCGAGCGCGCGACCGCGCACGATGCGGAGCTCCTCGACATCGAGGGCGTCGACTACCTCGCCGTCATGCGGAGCCAAACGTTCGACAGCCAGGGAACCATGTTCGAGTACACCGAGTCCCGGCATCGCCCGGACACGTTCTGCTTCCACGACACCGCCACGCGCAGCCGGCTCTGAGGCAGCGCGCGGGCAGCGGGCGGCACGGCGCGCGAACACGGCGCCGACCGGAGGTACATGTTAGGCGTTGCGCAGGGGGTAAACGGCCAATCGCACCTGCGGCGATGCGCGACCCGAAGGGCGTTGCGCGCTTGGCGTGCGCCCTCGCGCCCATCATACCCGGCACACGGGAGATGTCAAGACTGGTAATCGGTGGACGGCGCGATAAGATAAGAGGTGTTCCGCACCCTGCGGATCAACTGGGTGAACCGTCACGTTTTTTTAGGGAGCCCACACAGTCGAGCCTAGTACAGGCATCCTTCGTTGTTAAGGAAGCTGGAGGGGCCGATGAGGGCACCCACCTTGTAGAGGTGGGTTCATTTTCGAGAAGCAGGGTGCGGTTTTTTCTTGCCTCGATCCCAACATGATACAAAGGTGTCGGTGATAAAAAGGTGTCAGTCACCTTTTTATCACTCTCGCTGTGCCGGCCGCCGCGTGCCCACGGCAGTGATAAAAAGGTGACTGACACCTTTTTTATCACCCGCTGCGGGTAGGTGCCGGCCGGCAAGGTGGGCATCCGATGGCAACCCGCGTTTTATCGCCCGCCGCACGCGAGGCGCTGCGTTTTTTCGGTATCATGGTGCGAGTCGCGGCGCCCGATGGAGGCGCCGCCGTACCCGTACGGATGGTATCTCTCGACCGATGGATTCGCTCGTTCCCTACATATGCGTCGCCGCTGCTGCGTTCACGACGACGTTTCTGCTCGTCCCCGTGGTGAAGCGCCTGGCGGTTCGCCTCGATGCCGTGGATTACCCCTCGAAGCGCCGCATCAACACGGTGCCCATACCGCGCATGGGCGGCCTCGCGGTCTTCGCGGGGCTCATCGCCGCCCTCGTGGTGCAGGTCGTCGGCACCTGGGAATGGGGCTGGCCGTCCGCGCTCATCTCGCACCCGAGCCTGAACCTCGACTACCGGCTGCTCGCGCTCTCGTTCTGCACGATCGTGGCGACGGGCGCCATCGACGACGTGGTGTCGCTCACGCCGCGCGCGAAGCTCGCCGGCCAGGTGCTCGCGGCCGTGCTCGCCGCGGCGGGCGGCCTCACCATCGGCGCCATCTCGAACCCCGTGGGGCCGGGCAACCTCGACCTCGGGTGGTTCGCCTACCCCATCACCGTGGTCTACCTCGTCGCGTACACGAACATCATCAACCTCATCGACGGGCTCGACGGGCTCGCCGCGGGCATCACCGCCATCGCGAGCATCGCGATGTTCGGCCTCGCCTTCCTCGCCGGCCGCACGGACGCCGCGGCGCTCTCCATGGCGCTCTTCGGCGGCTGCCTCGCCTTCCTGCGCTACAACTTCCATCCCGCGAGCATCTTCCTCGGCGACTCGGGGTCGCTGCTGCTCGGCTTCGCGCTCGGCACGGTGTCGCTCCTCTCCGTGAACCGCACCGCCGCGCTCACCTCGCTCATCATCCCCCTCATCGTGGCCGGCGTGCCCATCCTCGACACGCTCGCCGCCATCATCCGCCGCAAGCGCGCCCACGTGAGCATCGGCCAGGCGGACAAGGGCCATATCCAGCACCGCCTCATCCAGGAGGGCTACGACCAGCGCCAGGCGGTGCTGCTCATCTACGCCTGGTGCATCCTGCTCGCCGTGGGCGCCACGCTCATCAACCAGGTGCGGATGGAGCTCCGCATCCTCATCTTCCTCGTGCTGCTCGGCGGCTCGACGGTCTTCGCGATGCGCCTGCACCTCTTCGAGCCGGTGCTGCGCCACCACTACAATCCCAAGACGCACCAGGACGAGATCGTTACGCCCGAGGACCCCGCCTTCACCGAGGAGCAGCGGGCCGAGGAGCGCGAGCGCGCGGCCCGGCGCGACCAGCGCCGCGAATCCGTGCAGCACCTCGAGGGCAGGTTGCGCGATAATACCAACGACCACAGCAAGAAGAGGAAGTAGACGGGTCGGTGCCGGCGCGCCCGCGCGACGCGGCCGAACCGCCCCGTCCCGATGGCACGCGAAAGGTGAACCATGCCGAACGAACGCAGCTACGAGACCGCGCTTGCGCGCAGCAACGAGATCCGCGCCGACCTGCCGCAGCATCCGGAGCACTATACCATGCTCACGGGCGACCGCCCCACCGGACGGCTGCACCTGGGGCACTACTTCGGCACGATCAAGGGCCGCGTCGAGCTGCAGGACATGGGCGTGAACACGAGCATCCTCATCGCCGACTACCAGGTCATCACCGACCGCGACACCACCGAGCACATCCAGGACAACGTCTACAACATGGTCATGGACTACCTCGCCTGCGGCGTCGACCCGGATAAGACCATGATCTACGCGCACTCCGCCGTACCCGCCGCGAACCAGCTCATGCTGCCGTTCCTCTCGCTCGTCTCCGAGGCGGAGCTGCAGCGCAACCCCACGGTGAAGGCCGAGATGGAGGCGAGCGGGCACGAGCTCACGGGCCTTCTGCTCACCTACCCCGTGCACCAGGCCTGCGACATCCTGTTCTGCAAGGGCAACGTGGTGCCCGTGGGCCGCGACCAGCTACCGCACATCGAGCTCACGCGCCTCATCGCGCGCAAGTTCAACAACCGCTACGGCAAGGTGTTCCCCGAGGTGGACGCCCTGCTCTCCGACACGCCGCTGCTGCCCGGCCTCGACGGGCGCAAGATGAGCAAGAGCTACGGCAACGCCATCTCGATCTCCATGACGCCCGAGGAGACAGCGAAGCGCATCAAGAAGAGCCAGACCGACTCCGAGCGCATGATCACCTTCGACCCCGAGAACCGCCCCGGCGTCTCCGGCCTGCTCTCCACCGCGGCCATCTGCACCGGCCGCGACCCCGAGGAGATCGCCGCCGAGATCGGCATGGGGGGCTCCGGCGCGCTCAAGACGTACGTGACCGAGGCGGTGAACGGCTACTTCGAGCCCATCCGCGAGCGGCGCCACGCCTTTGAGAACGACCTCGATTACGTGAAGGACGTGCTGCACGAGGGCAACCGCCGCGCGAACGAGATCGCAGAGGCCACGCTCGCCGAGGTGCGCGAGGCCATGGGGATGGTGTACTAGCGACTCCCCGCCCCCGTTCCCCGCTTTTCCGCCGCTTCAAACAGTCCTCGCTCGCTGCGCTCGCTGCGGAACTCGCGGCGGAAAAGCGGGGAACGGGGGCGAACGAGACGTACTACGCCAAGAAAGTAAGGGGTTGAAAGATGTATAGGATCGTGGCTTCGGATATGGATGAGACGTTCCTCGACGGGCGGCACCAGATTCCTGCGCCGAACCTCGAGGCGCTTGCGCGCATGCGCGAGCTCGGGGTGCTCTTCGTGCCGAGCTCCGGTCGCCCCTACCAGTCCATCATGGCCAACTTCGCCGACATCGACCAGGGGCTCATGCAGGGCACCTACGTCATCTCGTACAACGGCGCGTTCATCAACCGCTACGGCGACCCCGAGCCGCTCATGCGCACGCTCATCGACCGCGCGTCGCTCGAATGGCTCTACGCCTGGGCGGTCGAGCACCGCCAGGCCGTCCACGTCTACACCGCGAGCGGCACCACCTACACGCAGTTCCTCCCGCCCGAGGAAGAGGAGTACGTGCAGGGCATCGCCGGCGTCGTGCGCGTGGACGATTCCATACACGACCTCTCCTTCGCCGCGGGCGAGGAGCTCGTGAAGATCATCTTCATGGACACGGATTTCTCGAAGTGCAAGCGCATCGGGGAGGAGCTCGCGCCGAAGCTCGACCCGGCGCTCGTCGACATCACGTATTCCTCAAACCGCTACGTCGAGTTCGTCCCCGCCGGCGTCAACAAGGGAACCGGCCTCAAGCACCTGGCCGAGCTCTTGGGCATCTCCATCGCGGAGACCATCGGCGTGGGCGACGCGGCGAACGACCTGGAGATGATCCAGGCGGCAGGGCTCGGCGTGGGCGTGGCGAACATCACCGACGACGTGCGGCCCTATTGCGGGCTCGTGCTCGACACGAGCGGCGAGGACGGCGCCTTCCCCGAGCTCGTGGCGCGCGTGCTGGAACCCGAGCGCGCGACGGTCTAGAGGCGCCTCCACCCAAGCGCGCGCCGGCAGCCTCGCCGCCGCTTACGCGTCGTCTTCCGCGAGGTGGGCGCGCACGTGCTCGGCAAAGCCCCGGTACGTCCAATCCTGCTCGTCGCCCGGCTTGAGGTCGAGCGAGACGTCCCGGAAGAAGCAGGTCGGGATCTCGTGCTGGCTCAGGCACTTGGCGATGCACGGCGTGCAGCCGCGGTCGTGGTTGGTCGGGTGGTTGGGGCACGCGTGGTCGGTGCAGGTGCAGAACGCGACACTCAGCATGGGCTCTCCTCGCAACGGGTGACGGGGCGCCTCGCGCGCCCCAAGGTCTCCCCGTTATTCTACGCCTGCCGGCCAGCGGCAGGCGCGCAGATCCACATGCCCCTCGTCGCGGAAGGCGACGCCCTCGTCCTCGAGCAGGCGCCGCTGCTCCCCCGGGCCGCCGAAGGCGAAGCCGGGAGCCAGGGCGCCGTCCGCGAACACCACGCGATGGCACGGGATCTCGCCCGGGCGCGGGTTCGCATGGAGGGCGTAGCCCACGTAGCGCGCCGCGCGCGGCCGTCCCGCGAGCGCGGCGACCTGGCCGTACGTGGCCACCATGCCCGCGGGGATCTGCTCGACGACGTCGTAGACCCGCGCGAAGAACCCGTCCTGCCCCATAACGCCTCCCGCCGCTTCCGCGTGTGTGCCGGCCTCGGTGCCTTACGCCGAGATGACGGCGGAGCGCGCATCGAAGGTGATGAGCTCCTTCACCGTGATGGTCGCGCCCAGGTAGCGCTCCACGAGGCTCGCGAGCTCGTCGATGGCCGCCTGGCAGTCCTCCACCCGCTCCGGCTCCACGCACTCGATGATGAGGAACGCGTTCTTCGACGTGTCCGTGAACGCCGTGCGCACGCCGTCGCGCCAGTTCCAGCAGCGGCACACCGCGCCGGCATCGTCGCGATAGCACAGCTCGCCGGGGAGTGTGGGGTCGTCGTGCTCGTTCTCGCCGAGCGGCAGGAAGGCGTCGTCGCCCTCGGTGATGCCCAGGCGCAGGTCGCCCGCGAACGCATCGATGTCCTCGCCGCCCACGGGCAGGGCGTACTTGAGCGAGACCGCGTTGTAGATGTCCACCGACGGCGTGATGTGGCCCACCGGGTTGCCCTTGAGCACGCGCTTGAGCAGGTTCTCGATGGAGCAGCGCGCGCCCTTCTTCGTCTTGAACTTGCGATACGCCTCGCGCCAGGCCTTCACGGGCGCGTTCTCGGAGATCGTGTTGCTCGTGATGTGGCGCTCGGCGAGCACGTTGGCGCGGTCGAGCAGGCGCTCGATCTCGGCCGCGTCCTCCGCGGGCACCTCGTCGGCGGGCTTCATGCCCTCGGCCACCACGATGCCGATCGCGGCGTCGGGAAAGAGCTGCCAGAACGAATCCTCGGTGATGAACTGCTTCATGACGTCATCCCTTCCGTGCGCGCCGCCCAGGGCGCGCGGTCGGCGCCGCCCCATGCGGGCGGCAAAGAAACGCAGAACGCGTGCCCGCCGACCATCTTCAATGCCCTACGATGTCGGCCCGCACGCGCCCGCGCCGCCCCATCCGGGGATGGGGCGCATATGTCGGTGAGTATGATACCAGCGGCGTTGCCGAGCGTCAAAGACACGGGGCGGCAGCTGCGCGCAGCCACCGCCCCGAACATGGCATGGGATAGATAAGTCCCTCACCCGAGAAAAGGGGTTGGAAGGAACACGTCCCCAATCAACCCATTTAGCGCTCGCGGGTCATGCTCTTGAGGTCGACGCCCGGATAGCGCTTCTCGAAGTTCTCCTTGAACTTCGCCGCGAGGTCCGCCGCGGCCTTGTCATAGGCCTCGGGATCGTCCCAGGTGCCGCGCGGGTCGAGGAGCTCGCGCGGGACGCCGGGACAGTCGACGGGCACGTCGACATCGAACACGTCGTTGTGGCGGTAGCCCGCGATGTCGAGCGAACCGTCCTGCGCCGCCTTCACGAGGGCGCGCGTGTGGTAGAGCGCGATGCGGTGGCCGATGCCGTACGGGCCGCCCGTCCAGCCAGTGTTCACCAGGTAGACGCGGGTGTCGTTCTGCGTGATCTTCTCGCCCAGCAGGTAGGCGTAGACCATGTGGTCAAGCGGCATGAACGGCTCGCCGAAGAGCGCGGAGAACGTGGGCTGCGGCTCCTTGACGCCGAGCTCCGTGCCGGCGACCTTGGCGGTGTAGCCCGTGAGGAAGTGGAACATGGCCTGCTCGCGCGAGAGGCGCGAGATGGGGGGCAGTACGCCGTAGGCGTCGGCCGTGAGGAAGAGCACCACGCTCGGCACCTCGCCGGTGCCGGACTCGACGACGCGCTCGATGTGGTCGAGCGGGTAGGCGGCGCGGCCGTTCTCGGTGATGGAGCTATCGGAGTAGATGGCGGCGCGCGTCTTGCGGTCGAGCTTCACGTTCTCGCTCACGCTGCCAAAGCGGATGGCGTCGAAGATGTCGGGCTCGCGCTCGCGCGTGAGGTCGATGGTCTTGGCGTAGCAGCCGCCCTCGATGTTGAAGACGCCGCGCGGGCTCCAGCCGTGCTCGTCGTCGCCGATGAGCAGGCGCGCCGGGTCGGCCGAGAGCGTGGTCTTGCCCGTGCCGGAGAGGCCGAACAGGATGCACGTCTTGCCCGTGGCGGGGTCGACGTTGGCGCTGCAGTGCATGGGCAGCACGCCGTCCTCGATGGGCAGGAGGTAGTTCATCATCGTGAAGATGGCCTTCTTGATCTCGCCGCAGTACCCGGTGCCGGCGACGACGATCTGCTTGCGGTTCATGTCGAGGATCACGGCCGCGGGCTCGAGGCCGTCGCGGTCGCGCGAGCACACGTAGGTGGGGGCGGCGAAGACGGTGATGTCCGGGCGGCCGAAGACCTCGAGCTCGTCCTTCGAGGGGCGCACGAGCATGTTCTGGATGAAGAGCGCCTGGTGCGCGCGCTCGCACACGACCATGACCTTGCGCGCGTACTGGCGGTCCGCGCCCGCGTAACCGCGGATGACGAACAGGTGGCGGCGCTGGGACATGTAGCGCGTCACGTTCTTGCGCACGCGCTTGTAGGTGGCCTCGTCGATGGGCTTGTTCGTCTTGCTGTTCCAGTTCACCTGCTCATCGGCCTCGCCGGCGTCCACGATGTAGCGGTTCTCGGGGCTGCGGCCGGTGAAGGCGCCCGTGGAGACGGAGAGCGACCCCGTCGAGGTCAGGTACGCCTCGTGGTGCGACACGGAGTGCTCGATGAGCTTCGCCGGGCACCAGTCCACGTGCACGCGGTCGAAATCGCAGTTGATTCCGTTCTCCAAGAGTATGGTTTCGATCATGCGCTCCACACCTTTCCTTACGCGGGCACGTGTCTCGAGCGACAAGGCGCGCACCCTCGATTGCAACCGATATCGTGACGTGAGGGGGAACAGGGTTCGTTCACGCAATTCTTTCCGCATCTGATTATAATGAACGTTCACATCGAACGCCATGCCGGGTCGCCGTGCGGCCCCCGCGAAACCCCGATGGGAGCATCGTGCCCGCTAACCCCTTGGACATGCTCAGGAGCAAGCTCGCCGCGCGGCGCAGCGCGGAGCCGTCGCGCCCCGCAAGCGCGCGGAGCCGCCGCGCGCGCCAGCCCTTCCTCGCGCGCATCGTGAACCAGTGGTGGACCCGCCTGCTCAACGCCATCTACCAGGGCTCGCTCAGCAGCCAGGAAGAGGAGTACGAGTCGCACAGCACCACGCGCGACTACGTGTGGAACACGATCGGCACCACCGTCTGGGGCATGTCGCTGCCGATCCTCTCCATCGTGGCGTCGCAGCTCGCCGGCGCGGAGCAGGCGGGCATGTTCTCCATGGCCTTCGCCACGGGCATGCTGCTCATGTACGCCGCGAACTACGGCGTGCGCAACTACCAGGTCTCGGACATCGACGAGACGCACGCGTTCTCGTCCTACCAGATCCAGCGCTGGGCCTCGACGGCCATGGCACTCGTGCTCGGCATCCTGTACTGCACGATCCGCGACTACCAGCCCTACATGGCCACGATCTGCTTCGGCGTGTACCTCTTCAAGCTCGTGGACGGCGCCGCCGACGTGTACGAGGGGCGCCTGCAGCAGGCCGACAAGCTCTACCTCGCGGGTATCTCGCAGACGATCCGCTCCGTCGCCGTGTTCCTCGTGTTCACGGTGCTCCTGTTCGTGATGCGCGACATCGCCGTCGCGTCGGTGGGCATGGGCATCGCCGCCGTCGCGTCCCTTGTGCTCGTGACGATCCCGCTCGCCCTGCTCGAGACCGAGAAGTCCCGGCATTGGCGCTTCGAGGAGGTCATCGACCTCTTCCGCCAGTGCTTCCCGCTCTTCGCGGCGCTCTTCCTGTTCAACCTCATCGAGACCATGCCGAAGCTCGTGATGGAGGGCGCGCTGCCCTACGACAACCAGCTCTACTTCAACGCCCTTTACTTCCCCTCGCAGAGCATCCAGATCATCATCGGCTTCATCTACAAACCCCAGCTCGTGCGCCTCTCGAACATCTGGGCGAACCCCCGCAAGCGCCGCCGCTTCGACTTCATCATCCTCGCCGTGATGGCCGTCATCGTCGCGGTCACGGCGGGCGTGGGCGTGTTCATGGCCACGATCGGCATCCCGCTCACGGGCTTCCTGTACGGCGTGGACTTCGAGCAGTTCCGCTTCCTGTGCTACCTCATGGTCGTGGCGGGCGGCGTCATCGCCGCGATCGACTTCCTCTACGCCATCGTGACGGTGCTGCGCCGCCAGGGCGAGGTCATGCGCCTCTACCTCGTGGCCTTCGCCGCGGTGACGCTCAGCTCGCTCGTGCTCGTGCACCTCATCGGCCTCGCCGGCGCCGTGGTGAGCTACCTCGCGTCGATGACGCTGCTGCTCGCGCTGCTCGTGCTCGACTACTTCCGCATCCGCCAGGCCATCCGCCGCGAGCGGAACCCGTTTCTGAGCTAAGGGGCGGGCGAGGAGGCTGCGGCCGATGCGATGCCTTGGCCGGGGGCTCCGGTGTTCCCCTCCGGCTTCAGACAGTCCTCGCTCGCTGCGCTCGCTGCGGAACTCGCCGGCGGGGAACACCGGAGCCCCGGCACGACCGTCACGGGGCAGCGGCCAGCGCTCGGCGGCTTAGCTCGAAACAAGTTCTCAATTGTATGTTTGGCCGCATCGTTAATTTGGGGCACGGCTTCGACGTACCTATTCGCCTTCTTTGATGGCGGCGTACCAGGTGGCGCCGTCGTCGAGGCGCACGATGCCCACGCGGCCGCGCGGCGCGCCCGCCGCGGCCGAGCAGTCGATGTCGATGCGGTCGGCGACGCCGCCGGTCTCCGCGCAGGCGCCCACGGGCACCACGCAGCCGCGGCCCTCGGCGTCGACGCCCACGCCCTCGTCGAGCCCCGCGTAGCGCGCGAGCACGATCGAGGGGGTGTGGCCCGCCACGACCACCGGCCCCGTGCCGTCCTCGCCCACGAGCCACGTGGGGTGCATCCAAAACGCCTCGCGCGTCCACAGCAGGGTCTCGGGGTCTTGCTGTGCGAGCATCTTGAGCAGGTCCTCGCGCGTCGCCTCGGCGGCACCGCGGCCGCCGCTCACGTCGATGCCCGACGTGGCGAGGAAGCCGCGCGCCTCGAGCGCGTCGATGCCCGCGTGCACCAGGATGTAGCGCCGGCTCTCCGTGTCGACCACCTCATAGAGCGGCAGCGCCGCCACCCACCCCACGAGCTCGGCGAGCTCGTCCTTGTCGAGCGCGTCGAGGCCGAGCGCCGTGGCCACGCCGCCGTTGAGCGCCCAGGTGAAGTTGTCCATCTCGCCCGTGCCCATGAGGATGTCGACGAGCATGCGCTCATGGTTGCCCATGAGAACGCGCGCGTTCGGCAGCGAGCGCACGAGCTGGATGACGCCGAGCGGGTCCGGCCCGCGGTCGACCATGTCGCCGAGCACATAGATGGAGTCGTCATCGCCGGGAGAGGCGAGCGCGAGCGCCTCGTCGAGCGCCGCCTTGTGGCCATGGACATCGGAAAGCACGTAGATCGCCATGTTGCCGCCCCTTTCCCCGGTACGCGCGACGACCGAGCGCCGCTCGCCCCCATTGTACCCGCCCGGGGCCGCGGGCGCGCGAAATGGGTTGGTTGGGGACGTGTTCCTTTCAACCCCTTTTCGGGGGCGCCGTGAAATCCGAGTGTTTCACTAGGGTTACGCCGGCATCGGGTGGGTCGGCCCCGCCCCGCCTATGGTAGAGTGTGTCGCACATCCGTCATCTCGAGCGGAAGGAGCCCCGATGGCACGCGTGCACAATTTCTCGGCCGGGCCGGCAGCCCTCCCCGAGCGCGTCCTGCAAGAAGCCGCAGCCGAGCTCATGGACTACCAGGGCTGCGGCATGTCCGTCCTGGAGATGAGCCATCGGTCGGCCGCCTATCGCGAGATCATCGACGACGCGGAGGCCACGCTCCGCCGCATCGTGGGCATCCCCGACTCCTACCGCGTCCTCTTCCTGCAGGGCGGCGCCACGCTGCAGTTCGCCGCGGTGCCCATGAACCTCATGCGCACGGGGCGCGCGGGCTACGTGGTCTCGGGCGTGTTCTCGGGCAAGGCCCAGCGCGAGGCGGAGCGCTACGGGCGGGCCGAGGTCCTCGCCACGAGCGAGGCGGAGGGCTTCACGCGCATCCCCGACCTCGCGCCCGTCGAGGAGCGCGCGCAGGCCGACGACCTCGACTACATCCACATCTGCCAGAACAACACCATCTACGGCACCATGTACCACGAGCTGCCCCGCTGCTTGGACGTGCCCCTCGTGGCAGACGTGTCGAGCTGCTTTCTCTCCATGCCCCTCGACATCGAGCGCTACGGGCTCGTCTACGCCGGCGCGCAGAAGAACGCGGGGCCGGCGGGCGTCACCATCGTCATCGTGCGCGAGGACCTCATGGGCGCGGGCGCCGCGCTCCCCTGCTGCCCCACCTACCTCGACTACCGCGCGCAGGCGGACGCGGGCTCTATGCTCAACACCCCGAACACCTTCGGGATCTACCTCTGCGGCAAGGTGTTCCGGTGGGTGGAGGACGAGGGCGGGCTCGTTGCGATGGAGGCGCGCAACCGCGAGAAGGCCGCGCTCCTCTACGACCTCCTCGACCGCAGCACGGTCTTCCACGCGGTCGCCGAGCCGGCCTCCCGCTCCATCGCCAACGTCACGTTCCGCTGCTCCACGCCCGAGCTCGACGCGGAGTTCGTCGAGGGCGCGCGGGCGCGCGGCATCGAGGGCGTGCGCGGCCACCGCGCCGTGGGCGGCATGCGCGCGAGCATCTACAACGCCGTGAGCCTGGACGACGTCCGCGCCCTGGCGGCGTACATGGAGGAGTTCGAGTCCCGGCACCGCGTCGGGTAAGATACCGTACACACCCGCCCCGCCCCCGCGCGCGGCCGGGAAGCACAGCCTAGGGAGCACAGCATGCGCAAGATCAAGATCATCGACGACATCACCAAGGACGGCCAGGTCACCTTCGGTGCGGGCTACGAGTTCGTGGACGATGCCTCCTCGGCGGACGCCATCCTCATGCGCTCGACCGACCTGCACGGCTACGACCTGCCCGCGGGCATCCGCGCCATCGCCCGCTGCGGCGCCGGCGTGAACAACATCCCCGTCGAGGAGTACGCCAAGCGCGGCGTGGTGGTGTTCAACTCCCCCGGCGCGAACGCGAACGCCGTCAAGGAGATGGTGCTCTGCATGATGGTGCTCGCGAGCCGCGGCGTGGTGCAGTCGATGGAGTGGGTGCGCGAGAACGCCGCCGATCCCGACATCTTCACGCACGCGGAGGGCGTGAAGAAGGCCTTCGTGGGCCATGAGCTGCGCGGCAAGCGCGTGGGCGTGATCGGTTTGGGCAACGTGGGGTCGAAGGTCGCCAACGCCTGCGTCTACCTGGGCATGGACGTGTACGGCTACGACCCGTTCATCTCCGTGGAGCACGCCTGGGAGCTCAGCCGCGACGTCCAGCGCGTGGGCACGCTCGAGGACCTCTGCCGCGGCTGCGACTACCTCACGCTCCACGTGCCCGCGAAGGCCGACACCTTCCACATGATCGGCGACGAGCAGCTCGCGCTCCTCGCCCCCGGCGCCGTGCTCATCAACTTCGCCCGCGAGTCCATCGTGGACGAGGACGCCGTCGACGCCGCGCTGCACGCGGGACGCCTCTCGTGGTTCGCCACCGACTTCGCCACGCCCAAGACGGTGCTCATGCCGAACACGTTCGTGACCACGCATTCCGGCGCGGGCACGGAGGAGGCCGAGGCCAACTGCGCCGACATGGCCATCTCCGAGCTCAAGGACTACCTGGAGAACGGCAACATCGCGCATTCCGTGAACTACCCGAGCTGCTCGATGGGCAAGGCGCGCGCCGCAAGCCGCATCGCGTGCCTGCACGCGAACGTGCCGAACATGATCGGCCAGATCACGCGCATCCTCGCCGACGACAACGCCAACGTCCAGCGCATGGTGAACGAAAGCGCCGGCGAGCACGCCTACACCATGTTCGACACCGACGAGCACCTGGGAGAAGACACGATCGAGGCGCTCAAGCGCATCCCCTCGATGTACCGCGTCCGCGTGATCAAATAAGGCTGTCGCAGGGTGTCGTGCCGCTGCGGCATGCGCGGCGTTTCCCTTTCGGGCGAGACCATGCAGCAATAGGGCGATACACGAGCGGCAGCTTGCCAGCCACGATAAGGAGCCCCCATGCGCGTTCTTCCCTTCCCCTGCATACGACCGGTCCCGGAGCGCGCGGCGGAGGTCGCGGCGCTTCCCTACGACGTCTTCGACCGCACGGAGGCGGCCGCGTACGTCGCGGGGCACCCGCGCTCCTTCCTCGCCATCGACCGGCCGGAGACCCAGTTCCCGCCCGAGCAGGACATGTACGCGCCCGAGGTCTACGCCCGCGCGGCCGAGCTCTTACGGGAGCACATCGAGGACGGCACCTACATCGAGGACCGCACGCGCGCCTATTACATCTACGAGCTCGCCTGGCAGGGTCATGTGCAGACGGGGCTCGTAGGCGTGTGCGCCATCGACGAGTACGAGGACGGCACCATCAAGCGCCACGAGCTCACGCGGCAGGAGAAGGAGCGCGACCGCATCGAGCACATCCGCGCGCTCGGCTGCCAGACCGGCCCCATCTTCCTCACCTATCGCGACGAGCCGGTGCTCGGCATCATCATCGCCGCGGCGAAGGAGGGCTCGCCGCTCTACAGCTTCGCCGACGGGGACGGCGTGCGCCAGACCGTCTGGGAGGTCGCGCGCCCGGAGGCCGTCGAGGCCATCCACGCCATGTTCGAGCGCATCCCCTGCGCCTATATCGCCGACGGCCACCATCGCGCCGCCTCCGCGGTGCGCGTGGCGCAGGAGCTCCGCGACGAGGCGAGGGCCGCGGGCACCTACACCGGCACCGAGCCGTTCAACTTCTTCCTCTCCGTGCTCTTCCCGGCGAGCGAGCTCACCATCCTGCCGTACAACCGCGTGGTATCCGACCGCCGCGACATGACGGGCGCGGAGCTCGCGGCGCGCATCGCGGAGGCGGGGTTCACCGTCGAGCGCGCGGACGCGCCCGTGACCCCCGAGGCGCCCGGGACGTTCGGCATGTATGCCGAAGGGACCTGGTGGAAGCTCGGCCTCGGCGATAAGCTCGCCGCGCAGGTCGCCGCAGGCGACGCCGTGAGCCGGCTCGATGCGAGCGTACTGCAGGAGCACGTGCTCGCGCCGATCCTCGGCATCGGCGATGTGCGCGAAGACCCGCGCATCTCGTTCGTGGGCGGCATCCGCGGCACGCGCGAGCTCGAGGAGCGCGCCGGCACCGGGGGCGCGGCGTTCTCGCTCCACGCGACCGGCATCGACCAGCTGCTCGCTGTCGCCGACGCCGGCCTGCTCATGCCGCCGAAATCCACCTGGTTCGAGCCGAAACTCAGAAGCGGCCTCTTCATCCACCGCATCGCGAAAGCTTGAGCGCGCGGCGCGACGGGCGGCGAACCCTTGCCGCGGCGAGTAGCTCGCCCGTCACGGCCGCGCTATACGATCGAGAAGAAGAGCCCCCACAGCACGCCCGCTGCGAACAGCACAGCGAGGATCACCAGGTTCTCGCGGACGTTGCGGTTGGCGCGGAACAGCACGAGGAAGCCCACGCCCGCCGCCACGAGCGTGCCGGCCATGAGCGGGCCGAAGCCGAGCACGCCCTCGAGGTAGAGCTGGGTGACGACCACGCTCGCCGCGCAGTTGGGGACGAGCCCCACGAGCGCCGCGGCGAAGACCGCGAGCCCCTTGTTGGCGGAGAGCAGCGTCGCGAGCGCGTCCTCCCCGACCGTCTCGAGCACGACCACCAGAATGAGGGTGGTCACGAAGATGAACGCCGTCACCTGGATGGTGTGCGAGAGCGCGCTGCGCACGATGGAGGCGACGCCGCCGTGGCCATGGCTGTGGCCGTGGTCGTGCCCGTGCCCGCACGCGCAACCGCGCGCGTGGCCCGCCCCGTACGCGCCCGTGCCCTCGTGGGCATGGCTCCCATCCGCCTCACCCTCGTCCGCGTCGTCGCAGCCGCACCGGTCCTGCTCGCACAGGCGATGGATGTGCTCGACGCCCTCGCCCGCCTCTGCCATCTCGTCCACGAGGTCGGGCTCGCCCGCGCGCCGCGCGGTCAGCCGACGCGCCGCGGCATGCAGGCGCGCGTTGCGCTTGACGAGCCGAAGCAGCGCGTCGATGACGACACCCGTGATCAGCGCCACGAGCGCCTTGCACAGAAGGATCGTGGCGAGGCGCGCCGGGTCGACGTGCTCGGCCACGAGCAGGGGCAGCATCTCGTCCGACGTCGAGAGGAAGACCGCGGCGAGCGTCCCGAGCGTGATGACGCGCCCGGCGTAGAGCGTCGCCGCCATCGCCGAGAACCCGCACTGCGGGATGATGCCGAGCAGCGCTCCGACCACCGGCCCCGCCGCCCCTGCACGGCGCACGAGCGCGGTCGCCCGCGAGCCGGCCGCGTGCTCGAGCGCCTCGAGCGCGAGGTAGGTGACGAAGAGGAACGGCACGAGCGGCAGCGTGTCCTCGAGCGCATGCTCCAGCAGATGTACGACGAGCTCCATAGAAACGCCGTTTCCCTTCTTTCATGCTGCACGCGCCACCGGCCGCTGCGCGCGGCGCCATCGTGCTAGGATACAGGTCACAGGCCGCCCGACGGCGGTCGGGGGCGCGCAGGCCCCGCAGGGCGCCGAGGCGTCCGGCGGCGCGGGGCGCTTGCGGG
>NZ_CAPF01000007.1:0-14105 GCF_000321165.1 Enorma timonensis | reverse complement strand
CGGATGCCGGCGCGCCCGGGCAGCCTGCCGGCGAGCCCATCCTGGCGCTGCACGACGTCTCCTTCGCCTACCCGGGCGGGGGCGGCTCGGTGCGGAACCTCTCGCTCACCGTGTATCCCGGCGAGCTCGTCGGGATCGTGGGGCAGAACGGCGCCGGCAAGACGACGCTCACCAAGCTCGTCAACGGCCTCCTCAAGCCCGCATCCGGCAGCGTCACGGTTGCCGGCCTCGATACGCGAGCCGTGCGCGTGAGCCAGATCGCGCGCCATGCCGCCACCCTCTTCCAGAACCCCGACCACCAGATCTGCCGCGACACCGTTCTCGACGAGGTCGCCTTCGGCCTGGAGCTCGCGGGCGTCGAGGCCGCCGAGGCGCGCCGGCGCGCCCTCCCCGTTATCGAGCGATTCGGGCTGCCCGCCGGCGAGGCGCCGTTCTCGCTCTCGCGCGGGCAGCGCCAGATGGTCGCCCTCGCCTCGGTCGTGGTGCTCGAGCCCGAGCTCATCATCCTCGATGAGCCCACGAGCGGCCTCGATTACCGCGAGTGCATGACGGTGATGGAGACGGTGCGCGACATGGCGCGCGCGGGGAGCGCCGTCCTCATGGTCTGCCACGACATGGAGGTCGTCTCGGATTTCGCGGAGCGCATCGCGGTCATGGCGGACGGCGAGATCCTGTCCGTCGGGCCGGCGAGCGCGCTGTTCGCCGACGAGGCGCTCATGCGCGCGGCGCGCATCGAGCCGCCGCAGGTCATCGAGCTCGCGCACGCGCTCGAGCGGACGGTCTCGCCCGCCTTTGCCGGGCTGCATGAGGTCTCGGAAGTGGTTGCGTGCGTGAAGGAGCTGGTCAACCGTGGTTAGCATCATCGATTACGTGCCGGGCGACACGGTCCTGCACCGGCTGAACCCCGTGACCAAGATCGCGCTCGCCGCGGGCGTGATCGCGGCCTCGCTGCTCGCCGATTCGC
The DNA here is from genome assembly GCF_000321165.1 of Enorma timonensis. Classification (NCBI taxonomy): domain Bacteria; kingdom Bacillati; phylum Actinomycetota; class Coriobacteriia; order Coriobacteriales; family Coriobacteriaceae; genus Enorma; species Enorma timonensis. The sequence goes on along the minus strand of NZ_CAPF01000007.1, from coordinate 13,141 downwards.
CCATCCTGCTCATCGCCCTGCTCGCGCTCACCCTTGCCGTGAGCGCCGCCGTGCACGTCATGCGGCAGGTGGGATCGTTCCTCAAGCTGCTCATCCCGCTCGCGGTCATCATGTTCCTCATGCAGACGATCCTCATGCGCGAGGGGCGCACCGTGTTCCTCTTCATGACCGACCGCGGCATCGAGCTGGGCGGCATGGTCTGCCTGCGCTTGCTGTGCCTGGCGCTGCCGCTCATCCCGGCGCTCGTGACCACCCAGCTCACCGACCTCGCGAACGCCTGCGTCGAGGTTCTCCACGTGCCCTACAAGTACGCGTTCACGTTCACGACCGCCCTGCGCTTCGTGCCGGTGTTCAGCCAGGAGATGAACGCCATCATGGAGGCGCAGACGGCGCGCGGCGTGGAGTACGACACGCCGAACCCCCTGAAGAAGATCCGCCTCATGCTGCCGCTCTGCGTGCCGCTGCTCATCTCGAGCGTAGGCAAGACCGACGCGACCGCGCTCGCCGCCGAGGAGCGCGGCTTCTACCTGCGCACGCGCGCCTCCGCCTTCAAGCGCTACCCGCTGCGCGGCATCGATTTCGCCGCCCTCGTCATCTGCGTCGCGCTCGTGGTGCTCGGCGTGGTGTTCTAACGTCCCTTTGGAGAAAGGCTGCCGCATGGCCGAGACCGCATCGCTTCCCTCCCTCATCGAGGATGCGCTCGCCGCGCGCGGCGCATCCGGTGACGCCGCGGGCACCGAGGCCATCCGGGCAGGCTACGCGGAGGCTGCCGCGCGCCCGGTGACGCTCCGCGCGAACACCCTCGTCGCGACGGCTGCTGAGGTCGCCGACGCGCTCGCCCGCGCCGGCATCTCCTTCGAGCGCGTCCCCTGGTACGAGGACGCCTTCGTGCTCGGCGACGGCGTGCGCGAGCGCGCGGTCTGGGAGCTTCCCATCTACCAGACGGGCGGCGTCTACCTGCAGAGTCTCTCCTCGATGCTGCCGCCGCTCGTGCTCGCCCCGCGCCCGGGCGCCGACGTGCTCGACATGTGCGCGGCCCCCGGCGGGAAGACCTCGCAAATGGCCGCCCTTGCCGGCGGCAGGGCACATCTCACCGCCTGCGAGCTCCATGCGCCGCGCGCTGAGAAGCTCGCCTACAACCTCGAGAAGCTCGGCGCCCGCAACGTGAACATCATGCGCGTGGACGCGCGCCGGCTTGACGAGTTCTTCTCGTTCGACCAGATCCTGCTCGACGCGCCCTGCACGGGCACGGGAACCCTCCGCGCCGGCGACGAGCGGGCAGCGAAGCGCATGACGCCCGCGCTCCTCGCGAAGGTGACGCGCTCGCAGCGCGCCCTCCTTGACCGCGCGCTCACCGTGCTGAAACCCGGCGGCACCCTCGTCTACTCGACCTGCTCGATCCTGCCGCAGGAAAACGAGGAACAGGTGCGCGCCGCGCTCAAACGGCACCGCGCGTGCGAGCTCATCCCCCTCACCGATCGCGCTGCCGCGGACGAGGACGACGGCGCAGCCCCTCTGCCCCCGACCGCGCAGGCCGTCGTGGACGCCGTCGAGGCGGGCGCGATCCCGACGGTTCCCACGACCCTCCCGGGCACCCTCGTCGTCGCGCCCACGCAGCGCTTCGAGGGCTTCTACCTTGCCGCCGTGCGCAAGGCGCGCTGAGCGGTCGAAGCAAAGAAGCCGGCGCGGCACCCGACCGCCCCGTCAAGGGCTTCGGATGCCGCGCCGGCTCAGGTACCGTGCGCGACCCGCGCTTAGCGCGCGCTATGCTTGCCGCCGCCGCGCTTGGAGCGCGACGCGCGGCCCTTGATGGCGGTCACGATGAAGTACACCGCGGCGACCGCGGCGATCACGCCGAGAATGATGAGAAACGGCTGCAGGACATCTGCTGCACCCATGAGGCATCGACCTTCCAAACGCGCGGGCTTCGTAATGACAGCGTATCAGAAACGCGGTGCGGCTGCGAACGCGAGCAGCGCCCCACAGAACGGATGGAACACGACCCGCCGCGCATCCCCTAGTCCACGCGCTTGTCGCCCATGAAGAAGAGGGCGACGGTCCCCGGACCGGTGTGCGAACCGATGACCGTGCCGATGTCGTTGATGACGACCTTGCCCTTGAGCGCCGGGATGCGCTCCCCGATGAGGCGCGCCACCTCCTCGGCGTCCTCGCGGCAGGCGGACTGCGAGATGCTGCACTTGCCCGTGTAGCCCGCGCCACCGTCGACGTGCTCCATCATGCGGTTCACGAGCTCGACGATGGCCTTCTTCTTCGTGCGGATCTTCTCGCGCGGGATGAGCTTGCCCTCGTAATCGACGTTCATGACCGGGCAGATCTTGAGCGCGGTGGCGATGAGCGCGCTCGTGGCGGAGACGCGGCCGCCGCGCTTCAGGCAGTCGAGGTCGGAGACGAAGAACCAGTGGTTCATGTTGAGCTTGTTGTCCTCCGCCCAGGCGCACGCCTCCTCGAAGGACGCGCCGCCGTCGCGCAGGTCGGCGAGGTAGTCCATGAGCAGGCCATAGCCCGACGAGGCGGCGAGCGAGTCGACGACGCGCACCGTGCGCTCGGGGTACTTCTCCTTGAGGCCCTGCGCGGCGATGACCGCGGAGTTATACGTGCCCGAGATGCCGCTCGAGAGCGTGAGGTGCAGCACGTCATGCCCCGCCGCGAGCTCCGGCTCCCAGAACTCCGTGTATTCGCCGACGCTCACCTGCGAGGTCTTCGACATCGACCCCGCCTTGAGCGCGCCGAAGAACTCCTCGGGCGAGACGGACTGGTAGAGGTCGTCCTCGTGCACGACGCCATCGAGCTCATAGTGGAAGCACACGACGCGGATGTCGCGCGCATCGAAGAACGATTTCGGATAGTCTGCGGTAGACTCGCAGGTCAGAACATAGGTGGACATTGCATCTCCTTGCGTTGTGAGCACAGCGCCGCGCCGGCGGGCGGCGCCATCGAATCAGCCACGTGCCATTTTCCCACAAATCGTGCGACGCGGCGCCCGCGAGCCTTCATCGCGGTGGATTTGTTACGGAGCCGACCGAGCAAAAGGGGCACCCCGAGGGCTTCCCCCAACGGTTCCCGGGCGCGTTGCCCATACCCATTGCGCGGAGAATCCCCGAGGTGCCCCCGAAGGCTTGAGACCGGCTCGCCCCTTACATCTGCGTCGGCGCGGACACGCCGATGAGCGACAGGCACAGCGCGATCACCGAGCGCACGGCGTCGCAGGCGCCGAGGCGCGCGCGGACGAGCGCCGGGTCGACCGGATGACCCTCGCTCGGCAGCACCTGGCAGGCGGCGTAGAAGCTATGGAACGCGGAGGCGAGCTCCTCCACGTAGTGCGTGATGCGGAACGGGGCGCGGTCGCGGGCGGCGCCGGCGATAAGGTCCTGCAGCTCGGAGAGCTTGCGGGAGAGCGCGAGCTCGGTGGGGTCGGTGAGCAGCGAGTAGTCCACGTCGCCGTAGATGGCCTTCACCGCGACGTTCTCCATGCCCATAAGGTCGGCCTGCTCGGGCGTGACGCCGGCGGCCTTGCGCAGGATGGAGCAGATGCGCGCGTGCGCGTACTGCACGTAGAACACGGGGTTGTCGGCCGTCTTCTCCTTGACCTTCTCGATGTCGAAGTCGATGGTCTGGTTGGAGGAGCGGCTCACGAGCGTGTAGCGGGTCGCGTCGGCGCCCACCTCGTCGATGAGCTCGCGGAACGTGATCATCGTGCCCTTGCGCTTGGACATGCGGACCGGCTTGCCGTTGCGCAGCAGGTTCACGAACTGGCCGAGCGGCACCTCGAACTGCCCGGGGTAGCCCAGGGCGTCGCAGACGGCCTTCACGCGGGCGATGTAGCCGTGGTGGTCGGCGCCCCAGATGTCGAGCACGAGGTCGACGCGCTGGAACTTGTTCCAGTGGTAGGCGATGTCGCTCGAGAAGTAGGTGTAGTCGCCGTTGGACTTCTGGATGACGCGGTCCTTGTCGTCGCCGAACTCCGTGGACTTGAACCAGAGCGCGCCGTCATCGGTGCGGTAGAGGTAGCCCATGTCGTCGAGCTTCTTGTAGGCGCGCTCCACCGGCGAGGTGCCCGTCCAGTCCTTCTGGTACATGGTGCGCTCGCTCATCCACACGTCGAAGTCGCAGCGCACGTCGTGGCAGGTGTCCTTCATGTCCTTGAGCATCTTCTGGTAGCCGCGCTCGCGGAAGCTGAGCATGCGCTCCTCGGGGTCGGCGTTCACCCACTTGTCGCCGTCGCTCTTCCAGAAGGCCGCGGCCTCGTCGATGATGTAGGTGCCGCCGTAGGAGTCCTTGCCCAGGTCGGCCGTGAACTCGTCCATGTAGGGGTGGCTGTCGGGATGCTCGTCCAGCTCGTCCTGCACGTAGTTATCGCGGTCCTTGGCCAAAAGGTCGCGGGCGGTATCGATGTCCACGCCCTGCTTCTCGATGATGTCGGCGAGCTGCATGTAGCGCTTCGAGATGGAGTTGCCGAACGTGTTCATCTGGTTGCCGTAGTCGTTGATCCAAAACTCGCGCTCGATGTCATAGCCGGCGTGCTCCATGACGCGGCACATGGAGTCGCCGAGCGCCGCCCAGCGGCCATGGCCCACGTGCATGGGGCCCACGGGGTTGGCGGACACGAACTCGACCTGGGTCTTCACGCCGCCGCCCACGTTGGAGCGGGCGAAGTCCATCCCCTGCTCGCGCGCCTCGGCGAACACGGCGTTCTTCGCCGCGGTGGACAGGTAGAAGTTGATGAAGCCGGGGCCCGCGATCTCGACGCGCTCGACGACGTCGCTCTCGGGCAGGTGCTTCACGACGGCCTCGGCGATCGCGCGCGGCGCCTGGTGGGCGAGCTTGGCGGACTTGAGCGCCATGGTGGACGTCCACTCGCCATGAGAGGTATCGGCCGGTCGCTCGACGCCGCAATCCTCCAGCTCGAATGCGGGCAGGTCGCCGGCCTCCTGGGCGGCAGCGAGCGCGGCGCGGACCAGCTCTTCGATCTTCTCGGGCATGAACGTTCCTCCTTGCTTTTGCTACTGCCGGAGCCATACCCGGCCCCAGCGCATACATGGGGCATACTTTAGCACACCGCAGCTCATAATGGGCAAAAAAGCAGCATGTCATCGGCCGCGCGCGGCACCCCATGTCAAATTACCCCAGGGGTATTTTTACATCGCCGCGCATCGGCGCGCGAAATGTCCCAAGACGTCCCAAATTATGGTCTTGATATGGGCTTTTTCATCATATGCCCACGTAAACGTGGTAATGTAGATAAATGGCCAGCTTATGAGACGGAGGAAGCATGTTTAGCATCGGAGAGCACGTCATCCACCCCGGTCAGGGCGTCTGCACCGTAACCGGCATCGACGAGGACGCACCCACGCCCATGATCATCTTGGAGTGCAAGCAGGGGCATGCCAAGACGCGCATGCAGTACCCGCTCGCGCAATCCGACCGCCTGCACCCCACCGTCTCGCGCGAGGAGGCCGAAGACCTCATCGAGCACTACGACGCCATCGAATGCGACACGTTCACCGAGCGCAACAGCTCGCTCGAGGAGTCCTACTTCAAGAAGCTCATCAAGGAGGGCGCGCCGGCAACGGTGCGGGTCGCCAAGACCATGCGCTACCGCATCCGCGACGCCGAGCGGCACGCCAAGAAGCCGAGCAGCTACTACACGCGCGTGCTCAAGGAGGCGCACCGCCGCTCGGTGGAGGAGCTCGCCGTGGCCCTCGACTGCTCGGAGGAAGACGTCGAGGAGCGGCTCGCCGTGGTCGAGTCTGCCTTCGAGGCGAGCGTGAACTAACGGGAACGGGCTCTGCCGCGCGTTCGAGCCCCGATACTGTGTGGGAATTCCCGAGGGCAAAGTAGCCAGCGGTTTCAGCCGAGGAAATCCTGGGGTTTCGTTGCCAAATCTGCCTGGCTACCCGGCCGGCCGCGATTTCCACTCAGTATCGGGGCTCGAGCATCGCCGCGAGACGCGCGTCCGCCCGCGCGGGGCCCGAATGGTACCCTTACCATCGACCTTGCAACGACGTCGGTAGCGAATCGGGAGCCGCGCATGCTGAACCTCGTCCTCTTGGAACCGGAGATCCCGGCGAACACCGGGAACATCGGCCGCACCTGCGTGGTCACCGGCACGCGGCTGCACCTCATCCGCCCTTTGGGCTTCTCGCTCGACGACCGGGCGCTCGCGCGGGCGGGGCTCGGCTACTGGCCGAACCTCGACGTGCGCCTCTACGAGGACTGGAACGGCTTCCTCGCCGCGAACGGGCTCTCCCCCACCGCGCCCGAGCCGCGCCTGCACCTCCTCACCAAGAAGGCGCGCCGCCTCTACACCGAGGCACACTACCGGGACGGCGATTTCATCGTCCTCGGCAAGGAGAGCGCGGGGCTCCCGGAGGAGCTGCTCGCGCGCTACGCCGCATGCTGCGAGCGGATCCCCATGCTCGAGGACAGCGCCTCGCTCGCCAACCGCGACGACTGGAAGCATCCGGCAGGCGAGGACACCGAGCACGCGGCGCTCCGCGCCCGAGACATCTGCGGGAACTTCATCGACCCGAACGACTACCGCATCAGCGCGCTCAACCTCTCGAACGCCGCGGCGGTGGCGCTCTACGAGGCGCTCCGGCAAACGGGCTTCACCGGGTAGTGCGCGCGGGCACGCGGCGCGGGTATACTGTGGCACGTACGGACCGACGCATGAAGGGACATGCCATGGCAGAGCAGCTTTCCGCGGGGCTCACGCGCGACGAGGCGTTCGCGCTTCTGTGCGAGCACAACAAGGACCCATTCCACATCGAGCACGGCGAGACGGTCGAGCAGACCATGCGCTACTTCGCCCGTGAATTCGACCCCGAGAACGAGGAGTTCTGGGGCATCGTGGGGCTCCTGCACGACCTCGACTGGGAGGAGCACGCGGACGACCCCATGAACCACACCATCTACGCCGCGAAGGACATCGAGGCGGCGGGCGGCTCGCCGGAGCTCATCCACGCCATCCAGACGCATACGAGCGACTTCAACACCGCGCTCCCGCGCCCCGAGCTCCAGATGGAGAAGGTCCTCTTCGCCAGCGAGGAGCTCACCGGACTCATCGGCGCGGCGATCGTGATGCGCCCGAGCAAGAGCGTCATGGATTTCAACGTGAAGTCGCTCAAGAAGAAGTTCAAGGACAAGCGCTTCGCCGCCGGCGTGAACCGCGACGTGATCCGCTCGGGCGCCGAGATGCTCGGCTGGGACCTGGACGAGCTCTTCGCCCGCACCATCGAGGCCATGCAGAGCTTCGCCCCCGACCGCGACACCTTCGGGAAGGACGAGCCGGAGGCGTAAAACCAAACCGGTGCCGTCGGCGCGCTTGCCTGCCGACGGCACCGGTTGCGATCTGAACGAGCCGCGCCCGTGCGGGCTAGGGGCGCACCTGGCCGGTGCCGCGGATCTCGTACTTGTAGGTGGTGAGCGCCTCGGCGGCGAAGGGGCCGCGCGCATGGAGCTTCTGCGTGGAGATGCCGATCTCCGCCCCCAGGCCGAACTCCCCGCCGTCCGTGAATCGGGTGCTCGCGTTGGCGTAGACGGCCGCGGCATCGACCTCGGCGAGGAAGCGCTCGCACGCGGCCTCGTCGCGCGCGATAATCGCCTCGGAGTGATGCGTGCCGTACCGGTTGATGTGCGCGATCGCCTCGTCGAGGCCGTCCACCACCTTGACGGAGATGTCCATCGAGAGGTACTCGCGCCCCCAGTCGTCCTCGGTCGCGTCGACGAAGTTGATGATGTCCGCGTACTGGCGCGTCTCGTCGTCGCCGTGCACGGTCACGCCCGCCAGGTCGAGCTCGGTGAGCATGTCGGGAAGGAACGACGCGGCGATCGCGCGATCCACGAGCAGTGACTCGCAAGCGTTGCACACGCCCACGCGCTGGGTCTTGGCGTTCATGACGATGGCGCGCGCCTGGGCGAAATCAGCGGTCTCGTGCACATAGACGTGGCAGTTGCCGGTGCCGGTCTCGATGACGGGCACGGTGGCCTCGCGCACGCAGCGCTCGATGAGGCCGGCGCCGCCGCGCGGGATGAGCACGTCGACCGTGCCGCGCAGCCCCATGAGGGCGGCGGTGGCGGCGCGGTCGGCCGTCTCGATGAAGGCGACCGCCTCGCGCGGGAAGCCGCACGATGCCACCGCGTCGGCGAGCACGCGGGCGATTGCCGCGCACGAGTTCAGCGCGAGCGACCCGCCGCGCAGGATGCAGGCGTTGCCCGTGCGGACGCAGATGCCCGCGGCGTCGGCCGTCACGTTCGGCCGCGCCTCGTAGACCATGGCGACGAGCCCGAGCGGGACCGAGACGCGCGTGAGGTCGAGGCCGCAGTCGATGGTGCGGTGCTCGAGCACGCGCCCCACCGGGTCGGGCAGCTCGGCGAGGCGATCGAGGCCGGCTGCCATGCCCTCGATGCGCTCCGGGGTGAGCAGGAGCCTGTCGAGGAGCCCCTCGCTCGTGCCGGCCGCCTCCGCGGCGCGCATGTCCTCGGCGTTCGCCGCGAGGATCTGGGGCGCGGCGGCGCGCAGGGCGTCGGCCATGGCGCGCACCGCCGCCTGGCGCTCCGCGTTGCTCGCGCGCCCGAGGGGGACGGATGCCGCCTTCGCCGCGCGCGCAAGCTCGATCACATACTGCTGGACGGTCTGGCTCTCTCGCATCGGTTCCTCCCCCGCGTTCGAAATCGTCTCCCTATGGTACCTGAATCCGCGGCGGGCCGGTACGCGCGCGGGCGCCGAAACGCCGCAGACGGCCGCGCGTCGCCGCCTACGCGAACACGATCATGTTGTCGCGGTGGATGGCGGGCCGCTCGGACAGGGCACGCAGCAGGTGGTTGCCGGCGAGCTCTTCCTGGCGGCGGCCGCGCGCGAGCTCGAGCTCGTCGGAATCCGCCTCGGCGATGCCGCGCGCGATGGTGAACCCGCTCTCATCGTGCACGTCGAGCACGTCGCCCGCGCGGAAGCTCCCCTCGACGCCCGTGATGCCCACGGGCAAAAGCGACGAACCGCCCTCCACGAGCGCCCGCGCCGCGCCCGCGTCGATCGTCAGCGCGCCGTGCACGGCGTCGCCGAGCGCGATCCAGAGCTTGCGGGGCGTGATGTCCGCCGGCTCGCGCGCAGGCAGGAACCGCGTGCCCACCGCCTCGCCGCGCGCAAGCGAGACGAGCACGTCCGGCGCCTCGCCGCTCGCGATGACGCTCGGGATGCCCGCCGTCATGAGGATGCGCGAGGCACGGAGCTTGGTGATCATGCCGCCCGTGCCCACGGAACTCGAGGAATCCCCGCCCGCGGCGAGGATCTCCGCATCGATGCGGTCGACCTCCGGGATGAAGCGCGCCGTGGGATCGACCGAGGGGTTCGCCGTGTAGAGGCCGTCGATATCGGAGAGCGTGACGCACAGGTCCGCGCTCACGAGGCAGCTCACGAGGGCGGCGAGGGTGTCGTTGTCGCCGAAGCGGATCTCGTCGACCGCGACCGTGTCGTTCTCGTTCACCACGGGCACCACGCCGAGCTCGATGAGGCGCCGGAGCGCGTCGCGCGCATGCAGGTACGACGAGCGGCTCGCGGTGTCGCTGCGTGTGAGGAGCACGAGCGAGGTGATGAGGCCGCGGCGGCGGAATTCCTCATCATAGGCGGCGGAGAGCTCGCACTGTCCCACCGAGGCGCATGCCTGCAGGCTCGGCATGTCGGTCGGCCGCTGCTCGAAGCCGAGCGCCGGGGCGCCGCAGGCGATGGCGCCGGAGCTCACCACGACGAGCCCCCACCCCATATCGCGCAGCTCCGCGGCCTGGCGCGCGAGGTCGGCGAGGAAGGGGCGGCGCACGCCGGCGCCGGGGCGCGCGATGGTGCTCGAGCCGATCTTCACTACCATCGTCTTCACGGGAAACTCCTTCGGTACATCGGTGCAGAACAGGGCGCGGCGGGCGCCCGCGGGACGCGCTCGCGGGGTGATTGCAGGGGCCGCTGAGACCAAAATCGTCGAAACGAACGGTTTATGGGCACCCCCGGAAGTAGCACGGGGGTACGCGTCAGCAAAAGTGCAGGTAGCTGGGTTGCCCTCTCGCCGGCTACTCGGGCACCCCCTCAAAAACCGCTCGTTTCGCGCAAAACGGGAACGCGGCGACGCGTTGGGGCGCTACTTCGGCGCCTTCCAGGGCATGGGCGACGCGGCGGCGTTCATACGCTCGCGCACGAGCTCGTCGCGGACGCGTGCCAGACCCGCCTCCATGCCCACGATGTAGGACTGCGGGTACAGGAAGCGCTTGTACTCCGGGTCGAGCGCCGCGAGTGCCGAGGCGCAGCGCTCGCGTGCGGCCGTGAGCGGCTCGCGCGGCGCCACGGCGCGGCCATCGCGCACCACGGGCTCGAGGAGCTCGCGGTACTCCATGCCGGCCACGCTCGTCACGAGCGCCGCGTCGTTCACGGCGACGAGCGTCGTCCCGCGCGTGTCCCCCTCGCCCTCGAGGTACGCCTCGTCGTAGATCACGTCGCACACGGGGCTGCCCGCGTCGTCGAAGTAACGGCGCACCTGCTGCACGCCGGGGATGGTGCGCTTGTAGGGCTGCTCGGAGAGCTTCATCACGGGCGTCCACGCCGCGTCACCGGGGTCGCGGCGCGCCGCGAGCTTGTAGACGCCGCCGAGCGCGGGCTGGTCGTAGCAGGTCGCGAGCTTGGTGCCCACGCCGAAGGAGTCGATGGGCGCGCCCTGGTCGAGCAGGCTCTGGATGGTGTACTCGTCGAGGTCGTTCGAGACCACGATCTTCACGTACTCGAGCCCCTCCTCGTCGAAGCGGCCGCGCACGTACTTCGAGAGCCGCGCGAGGTCGCCGGAATCGATGCGGATGCCCGCGAGCCGCTCGCCGCGCGCCTCCATCTCGTGCGCGACCGTGATGGCGTTCTCCACGCCCTCGCGCACGTCGTAGGTGTCGATGAGCAGCGTACAGTTGTTGGGGCTCGTGGCGGCGAAGGCGCGGAACGCCTCGAGCTCCGTCTCGAAGCTCATGACCCAGCTATGCGCGTGCGTGCCGGAGACGGGGATGCCGTACTTGCGCCCGGCGAGCACGTTCGAGGTCGAGGCGCAGCCCGACACGTAGCTCGCGCGCGCCACGGCCATGCCGCCGTCAGGCCCCTGGGCGCGGCGCAGGCCAAACTCCGCCACCGGGCGGCCCTTCGCGGCGCCCACCACGCGCGCCGTCTTCGTGGCGACGAGCGTCTGGAAGTTGATGGCGTTGAGCAGCGCCGTCTCGAGCATCTGGCACTCGAGGGCGGGGCCCATCACGCGCACCATGGGCTCGCGCGCGAAGACGAGCTCGCCCTCGGGCACGGCGTCGATGTCCACATGCATGCGAAAGTCGCGCAGGTACTCGAGGAACCCGGGCTTGAAGAGCGCGCCGCCCGCCGGCGCCTTGAGGGATGCGAGGTAGTCGATGTCCTCGGAGGTGAAGCGCGTGTTCTCCACGAGGTCGGCGAGCTCGGCGGTGCCGCACATCACGGCGTAGGCGCTGCCGAAGGGATGGTCGCGGTAGAACGCCGTGAAGCAGTCGCGCTCCTCGAGCTTGCCGTGCTCCCAGAGGCCCTGCGCCATCGTGAGCTCGTAGAGGTCGGTGAGCAGCGCGACGTCTGTGGGACGGGACGGGTCGGTTAGTGCCATGGCGATCGACTTCCTCTCAGATAGTCTGCGATGCGCGGGCGCGTGGCGCGGCGCCTGCCGCCTCCAGCGTCCGCGCGCGGCGGCCATGCCCTAGAGCATGCCGAGGTTGTTGAGCACGACGTAGGCCCCCGCCGCGAGCGCGGCGATAAGGCAGAGCGCGATGAGGATCTTCTGCGCCGGGGGCATCGCGGGGATGCCGTCATCGTCCTCGCCCTGCGAGAGCACCATGCGCTGGCCGAAGGTCTCGGGCTTGGCGGGCTCGGGCTGCTTGGCGGGCTCGGGGCGCGATGCGGCCGGCGCGGACGGCTGCTGCGGGACGGCCTTGGGCGCGGCCTGCGGCGTCGGAGCCGCGGCGGGCTTCGAAGCGCGCACCGCCTCCTGTTCCGCGCGCAGCGCCTCGAGCTCGGCGCGCTCGCGGCGGGCCTTCTCGGCGCGCAGCGCCTCGAGCTCGGCGCGCTCGTCGTCGGACAAGGGGGTATCTTGCTGGTCTGCCATGCGCGAACCTTTCTACACCGTTGCTGCGTAGCAGTATACCCGCAATCCGCGCGGAGGGGCGAGCGCGACGGGCGCCGAAACAGAAGGTGCGCCGCAAGATGCGCACGCAACCGCATCGAGCTGCGCGAGGCGCGCTCAGCCGGCGGCCGAATCGGAGGCGCCCGCCGGCGCGAGCACGCCCGTGGTGTCGAAGGCGGGTGTGAAGCTCTCGTCCACGGCGCCGCCCTCCTGCCAGAACATCTGCGTGAACCCCAGGTCGTCGGCGTGGTCGAGCACCCGCTCGTACTCCTCGTCCGTCACGGCGCGCGCGAGTTCCCCGCCCGCCGCGCGCATCGCGGCGTTGGGCGTGTACTGGTTCATGACCGAGATGGGCACGTCGCCCGCGATGCGCCAGATGGTGTCGAGCACCCGGCACGAGTCGTCCGCGTGCCCCGGCAGCACGAGGTGGCGCACGATGATCCCGCGCGTCCAGGTGCCGTCCGCGCGCTCGGCCGCACCGCCGCGACGCTCGAGCTGCCGGCACATCTCGGCGAGCGCCGCCCCAGCGACCTCGGGGTAGTCCGGCACGTGCGAGAGCGCGCGCCCCAGGCACGCATCGGTGTACTTGAAATCGGTGAGCCAGATGTCCACGATGTCGCCGAGCGCGCGGACGGCCTCGACGCGCTCGTAGCCGCTCGTGTTGTAGACGATGGGGATGGCAAGGCCGCGCGAGCGCGCCTCGTCGAGCGCCCGGGGCAGCAGGTGCGCGTAATGCGTCGCGGTGACGAGGTTGATGTTGAGCGCGCCCTGGTCCTGCAGCTCGAGCATGATCTGCGCAAGGCGCTCGGGCGGCACCTCGATGCCGAAGTTGCCGGTCGAGATCTCGTGGTTCTGGCAGTAGACGCACTTGAGGGGGCAACCGCTGAAGAAGATGGTGCCCGACCCGGCCTCGCCCGAGATGGGCGGCTCCTCCCAGAAATGCAGGGCCGCCCGCGCGAGGCGCAGGC